>NZ_AJLG01000144.1 GCF_000258495.1 Pedobacter agri PB92 | reverse complement strand
ACGTACACACTAAAATCGCAATTTATGATTTATAGAACCAGTTTAAAAGATGGTTCAGGGGAAATGGCATTTGTAAAGAGTAAAAAATCAGATCGTTGGTGGATGCAGGTTCCCTACCCTTCCGGGCAGTCAAAAAATGAGCGCTACCACTTGGTTCCTTGCCGTTATGATGATTACCAAACTGCTGTAAATGGCGAAATGCCAGATTTATGGTGGAGAACCTTCCAAAAGCTATCATAATTTTACACAAGCTTTTACGTTCTAAAAAGCATATATTCCTAACTTTGAAAAACACTAAATCATTTCAATGAAAAAAATATTTTTGGCTGCAATTGCATTATTGCCATTTGCAGCTTTCGCTCAAAAACCTTTTACTTTAAATGGAACAGTAAAAGGACTTAAAACCGGTGATAAAATTTACCTGGTTTACCGGGCTGGTGACCAATCGATCACCGACTCTACAACCGTAAGCAACGGAGCATTTGCATTTAAGGGTACGTTGACTGATCCGGCTTCGGGAAATTTGTTCCTGAACAAAAACCCGTATGTTAACCGCCCCGGAAAAGATGAGATTCTAGATTATAATACTTTTTATCTGGAGCCTACAAATATTAAAATAAACGGTACTGATTCTTTGAAAACAGCAGTAATTTCCGGATCGGTAATTAATGAAGAAAGTAAAAAACTCAAAGCTTTAACCAAGCCGGTTGATGAACAACTTAAAGCCATTAACCTGGAATATTCTAAACTTAGCCCTGAGCAGCAAAAAGATCCAAAAATCAGAGAAGATGTGATGAGCCGCTATGAAAAAGCAGCTGAAGGCATGACTCCACTTTTGCTTCAATTTGCTAAAGCTAATCCAAAATCTTATATCAGTTTAACGGCTATCGGTCAGCTTGCAAGTAACCCTGAAAAAGGTACAGTTGCAGAGCAAGCATTTGTAGCGCTATCTCCGGAATTGAAAGAAACCAGTTTGGGAAAAAGATTGGCACAGGTATTTGAAGCGGGCAGAAAAACTGCGGTAGGTGCAATGGCGATGGAATTTACACAAGCGGATACAGCGGGGAAACCGGTTAAATTATCAGATTTCAAAGGTAAATATGTACTGGTTGATTTTTGGGCATCTTGGTGTGGACCATGCCGTCAGGAAAATCCGAATGTGGTAATGGCTTATAACAAATTTAAAGATAAAGGCTTTACCGTTTTAGGTGTATCGTTAGATAAACCAGGCCAAAAAGCAGCCTGGTTAAAAGCCATTCAGGCTGATAAATTAACCTGGACGCATGTTTCTGATTTACAATTCTGGAACAATGAAGTGGCAAAAATGTATGGCATTCAATCTATTCCCGCTAACTTTTTAATTGACCCAACCGGTAAGATTGTAGCACGCGATTTAAGAGAAGCTGAATTACAGACCAAATTACAGGAGCTATTAGGAAGTAAATCGAAATAAGAAATATTTCTAAATAAAGAGCCGCCGATTTGCAGATCATGATCAGTCTGCAAATCGGCGGCTCTTTTGTATAGCAGATTATATTAAATCAAATCCAATATCTTCTCTGAAATATTTTCCATCAAAATAAATTCTACCGGCATCGGCCGTAGCGGATTGTAAGGCGGTAAATAGATCTTTTTGCAAACTAGTGATGGCAATTACACGCCCTCCATTGGTTTTCACCACATCATTATCTAAAAGTGTTCCGGCATGAAAAGCATTTGAATGACGAAGATTTTCGATTCCAGTTATCGCTTTTCCTTTTAAATACTCGCCAGGATAACCACCAGCTACAATCATTACTGTAGCAGCTGTTTGATCAGAAATCATTAAACTAACCTGATTTAATTGCTTATTTGCTGTAGCCATAAACAATTCAACTAAATCATTTTCAATACGAGGGATTACACTTTCCGTTTCCGGATCACCCATACGGGCATTGTATTCGATTACATAAGGATCGTCGCCAACTTTAATCAAACCGAAGAAAATGAAGCCTGTATAATCAATACTATCTTTCTTTAAGCCTTCTACAGTAGGTTTGATAATTCTCTCTTCAACTTTTTGTAGGAATTCTGCTGTAGCAAAGGGAACCGGAGAAACAGACCCCATTCCGCCAGTATTCAAGCCTGTATCACCCTGCCCAATTCTTTTATAATCTTTGGCCGATGGAAGCGTAACATAGTTTTCGCCGTCACTTAAGATAAAAACGGAAAGCTCAATACCACTTAAAAACTCTTCAATAACTACAGTTGCGCCGGCAGCACCAAATTTACCACCAAGCATAAGTTTTAGTTCTTCCTGTGCTTCTACCGTTTCAGTACAAATTAAAACACCCTTTCCGGCAGCCAGGCCATCAGCTTTTAAAACCACTGGCAACGCATGCGTTTCCAGATAGACCAAACCATCTGCTAATGTTTCTGGGGTAAATGATTTTGAAGCCGCAGTCGGAATGCGGTGACGTTCCATAAATTGTTTGGAGAAATCTTTGCTCCCTTCCAGAATGGCACCTTCTTTTTTAGGGCCAATTACCGGAATGTGGGCAATAGCCTGATCGGCTAGGAAAAAATCATGAATACCATTTACCAAAGGCTCTTCAGGACCAACTACAACCAAGTCGATATTTTCGGCCAGAACTACTTTTTTAATGGAATCAAAATCATTTACATTGATGTTGATATTGGTACCATACATGCCTGTTCCACCGTTACCTGGTGTAATAATCAATTTATCGCAGTGCGAAGATTGGCTCATTTTCCAGGCAAATGCACTTTCCCTGCCGCCTGAACCTAAAAGTAAGATATTCATATCGGCAAAGATAGGATTAGTGTTGGAAAATTGAATATTGAAATGCTGGAAAGTTGATCAGTTAGAAAGTTGGTATTGGGGAAGTTAGTGAATTGGCGATGATCTAGGTTGGAAAAGTGGGTGACTTATAGAAACAATCTACTCGTAGGTAATTTTAACTTCCCTTTGCGCTTCTGGTCATTTGCTCTAACATATCCCACATTTCATTTGGAATAGCTTCCAAACCGTTCATTTGTCCGGCACCTTGCAGCCATTCTCCTCCATCAATCGTGATTACTTCACCGTTAATATACCCTGAAAAATCACTTACTAAAAATGCAGCTAGATTGGCAAGTTCCTGATGCTCGCCTACTCTCTTCAGCGGCACACGGTTTTTAAAATCAAATTTTTTGGCTAAATCTCCAGGTAGTAATCTTTCCCACGCACCCTTAGTAGGGAACGGGCCGGGTGCAATGGCATTGGTACGGATACCATATTTACCCCATTCTACCGCCAACGATCGGGTTAAAGCCAAAACGCCTCCTTTTGCACAAGCCGAAGGAACTACATACGCAGAACCTGTAAAAGCATAAGTGGTGACAATGTTTAGTACTGTAGCAGCCTGCTTCTCTCTAATCCAGTGTTTCCCAAAAGTTAATGTGCAATTTACTGTTCCTTTCAACACAATATCAATAATAGATGAAAAAGCATTGGCAGATAACCTTTCGGTTGGAGAGATGAAATTTCCTGCAGCATTGTTCAATAAGACATCTACAGATCCGAAACGTTCTAATGTTTTGGTCAGAACGTTTTCCACCTGCACTACCTCACGAACATCGCAAGCCACCGCTAAAACTTTTCCGCCGGTTTTTTCTTCCATTTCATCAGCAGTTTTCTGCAAAACCTCTTGCTTGCGGCTGGTAATGACCAAATTGGCACCTAATTTCAAAAAATAAATACCCATGGCTTTCCCCAATCCGGTTCCACCGCCAGTAATTACAATGGTTTTCCCTTTTAAAGCATCTTCTCTAAGCATCGGTGAGTTATAGTTGAGCATAATATTTGGTTAATCTGTTAATGATTGAATTACAAACTGGAATCCATTAAATTACTTTCTCTGCAGGCTTGCAATAATTGTTTTCAATATCTGACGGGTTGTTGGCGACCACCACTGGGCAAGCATTTTATCTAAAGCTTCAGTTTGATCTGCAGAAACTGCCCTAATCAATTCTTCCCTAATATTTAACTTGCTTTGCGACCAGGTATTGCTTTCGAGCTCCATGTACTTTTTGATTTTCCTTTCGGCTGCAGTTAACAAACTTTCATTTTTTCACCAGCTCATCTATCAAACCAACTTTTAATGCTTCTTCAGGATTATAAAGTTTTCCAGTAAGTAAACTCCGTGTTGCCTCTGCTTTGCCAAGCCAGAAAGAATACAGCTGAAAAATGCTGTTCGGAACGATGATACCAACTGGCACTTCATTTAACCCAATAATAAACTGGCCTTCGGCCATGATACGATAATCGCAAGCAAGCGCTATCACGCACCCTCCGGCAGGACTATGCCCACTGATGGCCGCAATCAAAGGCTTTTTAAAGGCAACTAAGTTAGCTGTAAAATTTAGAAAAAGCTTCCAGAAGGCTTTCGCCTGCACCTCATCATACTCATACAGTTCAACCAAATCTAAGCCAGCAGAAAAAAATGGTGCAGTACCTGTTAAAATAACACCACCAATATTGTCATCAGCAGAAATGTTTTTCAGCATATCATCGAGTTCAGTAATCAACTCACCATTTAAAGCATTTGATTTACCTCGACTGAAAGTAATGGTAGCCAATCTATCTTTTACACTTACTTTTATTGTATTCATATCAAACAGTTTCAAGATTTAACGATCAGGCAAACAGTAAACTATGCTTGCATAACATTCAAATTTATTTATTTTTCCCTATTTAACATCATAAGTGTAAACTTTTCTGGCTAAATGGCCGAAAGCATCGATTCCTTCCATCACCACCCGGTATTGTCCAGGTTCATCAGCATTAAAGAACTCGAATTTTCCCTTACCATCATTTTCGGCAACAACCTGTGGATTCCAATAGATCGTAGTACGTAAATCAGCCCGGTTGTTGTTTACCTCACCATCATATTTCGGTGCATAGAACTCTCTGGAAACGGAAAATCCTTTAGGGTTTAAAGTGACTACACCCGGTGCATAATGGTTATAGTTTGCGCTTCCGCCACCACGTTTGGTTGTAATCACAAGTACACCTCCGCCGCCTTGCGAGCCGTAAATTGCTGTGTTTCCAATGGTTTTTAATAGCTCAATTGATTCAACATCAGAAGGAATAATATTGTCTAAAAAATCCGCTTCCACACGCATGCCATCTAATATAATCTGCATGGGTGTATCCTGACTTCTCATTAAATAAGGCGTGTTTCCTCTGAATATCACTCCTGGCAGCCTGCCTTGCAAACATTGCGACAAAGTAATACAAGTAGTTAAATCGTCTGCCGTCATGATGTAATCTGCCCTGCCTGCTCCATTTAGGTTAGCAGAATTTTTTGCTGGATTTTTTTTCTCTGTAATCGTAACTTCTTCCAGTTTAATGGTTCGTTCAAGTAAACCTAACCTGGTCATCTCGTTGAAATAATTATCGCTTTCTTTAATATATTTCATTAATGAGTTATTCACATTTACCTCTATATCTCCAGAATTCTTGTTCTTGGTTACAATCTGGTTAGGAACAACATCAAGGCTTATATCTACAAATTTCCGTTCTGTTTTAGTTCTGGCCTGCACCACAAATTTTGTACTATCTGGAAAAGTAAGGTTATCGAAAACAAATTTACCATCAGCATTAGTAACCGTATCTAAAATAAAAAACGAACCCTTTGTAGCCATCAGCATTACCTTGCCGCCTGGAACAGGTTTTCCGCCCTTCTTCACTGTACCGCTGATGGTGATCGAATTTTCATGTTTGTAGGTGATGGCAGGACCGTTTCCGGCAGCTATATTTCTCCATAAAAAACGACTCCAGCCCTGTGTCAACAATAAATTGTCCAATTCCTTCATGGTTTTAAGATCATTATTCTGAAAATAATGGTTGGGTTTTTCAATATAGCCTGTTAAATCTGAGGTCAACAATAATGATGATAAGATATTGGTTTCATTGTCTTCATCAGGAGTTACCTTGGTTGCATTGGTAACAGCTACAGAAAAACTACTCAATACGGGTTTATTTTGATTGGTAGCTTCAAAACTAAAAGTTGATTTGCCTTTTCTAGCGGTAGATACTGCGGAAGTGTTCAGATTAACATTAATTAAATCTACAGTATTATTGATGAAAACTAAACGTTCTGCTACAGGCTGGTTAGTAGCGGAAAAAAGCGTAAACTGTACCACACCAATGGGAAGGTTTTTTTTGGGAATGGAGGCCATTAATACCTGCTTATCCATCTTGGCTTTAGAAACGTAAAAGACATTTCCATACTGTTGTGCCACCACTTTGAGTTCACTGCCATTTACCAAACTTTCACTGGCCATGATTTTTACTGCCACCTTAGCTGTATCTAAGTTATTCACTGCAAGCGTGTAGCCAGTTTTCTGAGCATAGGGCAACTTATAATCCTTACTTGAGCCATCTTTAAACTTGATTTTGACAGTATAATTTTTTCCAGGTTGTGAATTAAAAACAAAACTTCCCATCCCCAAATAGGTAGTTTCGAATGATGTAATTTCGGTTCCTGTTTCGTCAACAATTGCGCCTTTGATGTCTTCTCCTCGTCCGGTGGAATTCACTGATTTTACAGCAATTTTTTGGGGAAGATTTTCGATTAGTGAGCCGCCTTCAGGTAGAAACTGTACATCGACATCATTTGAGGTTGAGGTAATCGGGATTGTTTTTACAACCTTTTGCTTATTATCAAGCGTTAATGTGGCTACAATCCGCCCTGATTTATTCGCCAATAGCTGGCTGCTTGTGACATTAATTACGGCATCACCTGAAAGACTCGTTTTCGTTTTTCCTTTGGCAACTGATTTATAATCCAACTGAACATCGTAACTTACCTCATTCTCCTTATAGGCAACACCATTTTTATCTTCAAAATGAATGTTTGCCACTACCTTATCTGCACTGTTTTCTTTTGTAAAAGTGTAATCGGTTTTAGTGAAAACTTTATTCGCCCAGCTATTTCCAATTTTTATTGTTTTATCGAAAAAAAACTCTGTACCGAAATTACGCATGTAATTGGTATAAGCCCTGATGCGGTAATTTCCTTCGCTTAAAGAATCAGTTAATTTGAAATCTCCCCAGGTAATGCCACTTATTAATGGCAGTTTAACCTGTTTTTTGATTGAGTCTTTTTCATTAATTAGTTCTACATATAATACTTTGCTCATTTGAGCAGGTGCTGCAGTTTTAGCATCAACAACATATCCCTTGAACCAGATATCATCTCCTATGGCATAGTATGGTTTATCAAGATGGATATGAACTTTTTCTTGGTGAAATTTGCTGGTGTAATCATCAAGTTTTTTTTAAAAGCAGTGTAAAAGGATCATCATCCATTTTAAAAGCAGAGAACCCGAAAAGAATTGTGAGAAAGCAGATTGCGAGTGTAATTTTGAATTTCATTTGTGGTTAGGGTAAAATAAAATATGCCTCAAGGTACAAAACCCGAGGCATATTTTTATGAAGGTAACGTGAATATTAACGTCAGAATTTATTCTTCCACATCATGCTTTCAACTGGTCTGGTGGTTTTATTATTATACTTTGCATTGCCCTTTGTATTGTACATGGTTTCAATATTTCCTTCCACCACAAAATAAATAAGTTGACCAATTGGCATTCCGGCATAAATTTTTACAGGTTGCGCCACTGATATTTCCAGTGTCCAGGTATTGCAAAAACCAACATCACCTTTACCTGCTGTAGCGTGAATATCAATTCCTAAACGACCAGTGCTGCTTTTACCCTCTAAAAAAGGTACATGTCCGTGGGTTTCTGTGTACTCCAAAGTTACACCAAGGTATAAAGTGCCCGGATGCAATACGTATCCATCCTTTGGTATCTCAAAATGCTCAATTTCGTTGTGTTGTTTCGCATCCAGAACCCTGTTCTTGTAAGTTGCAAGGTATTTGCCTAAATGTACATCGTATGAATTGGTACCTAAGCTCTCTCTTTTAAAGGGCTCAATAATGATTGTTCCTTTGTCAATCTCTTCTAATATCCTTTTATCCGATAATATCATTTTTTTTATGCGTATTTTTGGCCTAAATTATCAATTTATTAAGATAGTTTCACATGCTAATCTCAATTTTATAAATGCCAATAATTTATAATAAAAATGTTGATGAGGACTCGGTTCTTGCAATCTGGAAAATTGAAGAAACTGAAGCTGAAATGTTAGCTGGTTTGCAGCTTAAACAACACGAACTCGATATTATCTCCACCATGAATAATGGTAAAAGGCTGTTGCATTGGTTAAGTACGAGGTTGCTTTTACGCACCATGCTTAACACCAAAGAATACATCGACTGCCAGTTTGATGAAGACGGAAAACCTTATTTAACAAATTTCGATTATCAAATATCGCTGAGTCATTCTTACGACTATGCGGCGGTGATGATTAGCAAGAGACATGCTGTAGGCGTTGATATTGAATTGATTAAGCACAAAATTAAAAGCATAAAACATAAGTTTTTAAGCGATATCGAGCTCGCTCAGAAACAAATTGGCGACAATATCGACGGATTGTATGTAGCCTGGTGTGCAAAGGAGGCAATATATAAGTGGCACGGAAAAAAAGGTTTAGAATTTAAAAGGGATATTCATATCAAACCTTTCAAGCTAAAAAGCGAGGGAAATTTAAATGCTATTGTAGAGCTTCCTTCGGGCACGAGGGAACTAACAGTAAGTTATTTCAAAACAAATGATGGTTATATGCTTGGCTACGTAACCAACTAATACTTGATTAGAGGAGATAAACAGAGATGGTTGAGAAACAATCAGGAGAAGAATTAATTCCTACAAAATTTATCGATTGGGGTTTAACAGATTACCAAAATGCCTGGGACGCACAAGAAGAGCTGCTTAATAAAACCGTAGCCTTAAAAACGCAAAACAGATTAGACGGTACGCAGCTTGCAACACCGAATTACCTTATTTTTAATGAACATCCGCATGTTTATACTTTAGGCAAAAGCGGCCATCCTGAAAATTTATTACTCGATGAGCAAGGCCTTAAAGATAAACAAGCTACCTACTATAAAATTAACAGAGGCGGCGACATCACCTATCATGGTCCGGGCCAGATTGTTGGCTATCCAATCCTTGATTTGGATAATTTTTTTACCGATATCCATCTGTATTTGAGAACCCTCGAAGAGGCTGTGATTTTAACATTGAAGGATTATGGTATCGACGCTGGCCGCTACCCGGGTTACACTGGTGTTTGGCTAGATCCTGATAATGAAAAAGCCCGTAAAATTTGCGCAATGGGTGTTCGCTGCAGCCGTTGGGTAACCATGCATGGCTTCGCCTTTAATGTGAATGTTGATTTAGATTATTTCAAAAATATTGTGCCCTGTGGCATTGATGATAAAGCAGTAACTTCTCTTGAACAGGAACTGGGCTACAAACTTAATATGGAAGAAGTGAAGGAAAAACTCAAAGCGCACATTGCCGAACTTTTCAAAATGGAGTTGTTTGAGTGAGCTCAATGCACCTAAAACTTTTATTTTATCATTTGCGTAAATTGAAGTATGAAAGTTTTATGGAGTGCTGCTTTATTATATTTTTTAACTTTGGCATGTACAAAAACGCCCAACATGCCCGCAACTGATTCAACTTCTAAACCAACGATAACACCTGCATCAGGAAAAGAGATAAGCTATTTAGCACTTGGCGACTCTTACACTATCGGAGAATCTGTTAAACAAGTTGAATCTTTTCCTTACCAATTACAAAGCCTGCTTAAAACTGAAGGGATTAATGTAAATACCCCCAGAATCATTGCCACTACAGGCTGGACAACCAGCGAATTACAAAGTGCAATCGTTCAAACTAAGCTCAACCAAAAGTTTGATTTTGTTACCCTGCTTATTGGTGTAAATAATCAATATCGTGGAAACTCCATCATTACCTATAAAAAGGAATTTGCAGAATTATTACAAACAGCTATTTCGTTTGCCAATGGCGATAAAAGCAAAGTTTACGTAATCTCAATCCCCGATTGGGGCGTAACACCGTTTGGAAAAAACTCAGGAAAAAGTCAGCAAAGTATTGCAAAAGAAATTGATGATTTTAACACCGCTAACCAGGAAATTACAATCGCAGCTGGTGTAAGCTATACCAACATTACTCCTGAATCCAGAAATGCCATGCAAGATTTATCATTAATCGCAAATGATGGCCTGCATCCTAGTGCGAAGATGTATGGAGAATGGGCTTCAGCTTTAAAACCAAAAGTTGTGGCAGCATTAAAATAAGTTTCAGCACTATTTATTCTGTTTTTAAATTAAAAATTTTACTTTAGGCTAACTATTTATCTATTAACACTTAAAAACAGAAAAAATGAATGAGTACGAAACAAGCGGGGTAGCCGCGGGGATTGGAGCCGGAGCAGTAATTTTTTATTTAGCAATCATCGTTGTTTTGGTGATTGGAATGTGGAAGGTATTCGAAAAAGCTGGTAAACCAGGCTGGGCAGCAATAATTCCTATTTACAACCTGATCATTTTGCTAGAGATTGTTGGCAAGCCAATGATTTGGATTTTGTGGCTGATCATTCCATGCGTAAACATTGTCTTCATGATTTGGCTTTATAACTTGGTAAGTAAAAGTTTTGGCAAATCAGAAGGTTTTACGGTTGGTTTAGTAATTTTCCCTTACATTTTCTGGCCTATTTTAGGATTTGGAGATGCCAGATATATCGGTCCATCCGCCGCTGAAGCTCAAAATGGCGGTTTTGGCAACAATCCATTTAACAATCCCAACAACCCATTTAACAATCCAAACAATCCTTTTGGCAATCAAAACACGCCGTTTGGAGATCAAAATAAACCAAATGATAATCCTCCGCCAGTAGTTTAATTATTACGGATGAGTATCACATTTATATTTTGCAGCCTAATCAACGTGATTGATTGGCTGCAAAATCATTTAATACCCTGCCCATTTAAAGCTCTAACTGGAATCGATTGTCCTGGTTGTGGTTTTCAAAGATCTATAATAGCCTTGCTACAGGGCGATTTTTCTAAAAGCTGGCATCATTATCCGCCAACAATTCCATTGCTTATTCTATTTGTAACCGCAGGAATAACTTATCGCTTCCCAATTAAAAATAATTCCTTCATCATGAAGATGCTCATTATTGCTGTCGGCAATTTTGTATTGATTTCTTATCTGGTGAAGATGTTAGCGCTGGTTAAACATTAATGCCGGAGGTAACGTAGTTGTAATCCTTCAAAACGGTTTCCAAAAACTGCAACTCATTCATTCCCGGAGGAATTGAAACGAATAGGTGTGCCTTAATTTTTGCAGCCATCGCGTAGATTAAATCTGCATTTCCGGTTTGATAATATCCCGTAAGCACTTCATGAATGAGTTCTACATCTCGATCATTTAAATGCATTACCTCCTTAAACTGCGGTTCATAGTTTTCTGGTAAACTGAAATTAAACGCAACTTGGTTAAGTTGTGTACGCGGTGTTGTTTTAATTAATGTTGTTTTGGCCAATAAGTCACCTAAACGTTGATGATTTTTCGTGAACGCCACTGAAACGAGTGCCACTACCCCCCATCCAAAAGGAAAACCGAAATCAATCATCCTAAACAACCACCTGATCAGATATTGGCCAAAAGTTGGTTGTGTGCCGTCCAGACTTACCACTTTAATTTTCATGATCTTTTTACCAAATGTTTGTCCGTTCATCGTTAATTCGCAAACCAGGTCATAAAAGGCAAAAATAACAAGATAGGAAATCAGTATAACCATAGCTGCTGTCCCCGAAAAGCTAAAGGAAGCGATAATCGTCAAAATCCAGAACACAATAAATAAAATAGCGAACCCGGCAATATCAACACATCTGGCTGCTATTCGTTCTCCCAGCCCGGCAATTTCATATTCTATATCTATGTTCTGAGCGGTATTAATCCTGATGCTATCCATTTTTCAAACATATTTATTTTTAAGGATAATTAATCTATCAGTCTTCTTAAATTTAGATGATAAATAACGTTTTTTTTTATAGCGATGCTACAGGAGTTTTACCAAACCAGGTTCTTTTGGCAAAACAAACTCGTAAACTGTGGGTGTTGCGGACCTATCATTCCTGGAACTAAATACAATTGGAAACATAAATCAAAAACATATGGATATTGTTAAAGCATTACTAAAAGAATTCGAATCAGAATTCAACACAACGAAAAAATTTCTGGCGTTAGTACCAACGGATCATTTCGATTGGGCACCACATGAAAAAAGCATGAAAATGAAATCCTTAGCAAGCCATATTGCGGAGCTTCCATCGTGGGTTAGTTTGGCCATTACTGCAGACGGCCTTGATTTCGCGACAGCGCCATACGAGGAGAAAAAAATACTAAATAATGATGATCTACTAATGCTTTTAGAAGAAAGCTATGCCAGTGGAAAATCTGAATTGGAGAAGGTAAATCCGGAAATACTAAACAATCAATGGATTCTAAGAAACGGCGATCAGATTTTGGGTGATTTAACAAAATATGAAATGATTCGGATTGCCTTTAGCCAAACCACACATCACAGGGCTCAACTTGGTGTTTATTTAAGATTGTTGGATATTCCTATTCCTGGCAGCTACGGCCCAAGTGCTGATGATCAAAGTTTTAGCGCTCAGCTTAATTTATTTTAGAA
>NZ_AJLG01000143.1 GCF_000258495.1 Pedobacter agri PB92 | reverse complement strand
ATTAAGCGGAATAACGGCAAAACGGTGATCAAATCTAAATCAATGACCACCGAAGAAATCCATTTAAATGATTTCCTGGAAAGTAATCAAATCGAATCTTTAGAAAGTGATTTAGGGGAATACATTGTTCAGCTACTAGGGCAGGCACCTTACCACATTGTTACGCCTGCCATGCACTTAAGTGCTACTGATATCGCCAAATTATTTCATGATAAATTTGGAACACCAATTGATGCGACACCTCCACAGCTCGTTCAAAAAGCAAGAGAATTACTTCGTGATAAATATTTGAATGCTGATATCGGCATTAGTGGCGGAAACTTTTTAATTGCTGATACCGGAAGTATCGCCATTACAGAAAATGAAGGAAATGCCCGTTTAAGTACCACGTTTCCAAAAATACATATTGCCATTGTGGGCATCGAAAAGATTATTCCTTCAATGGCCGATTTGGATTTGTTCTGGCCTTTACTGGCTTCTCATGGAACAGGACAAAATTTAACGGTTTATAATACCATTTTAAGCGGACCTCGTCAACCTAACGAAACCGACGGCCCCGAAGAAATGTATGTGATTCTTTTAGACAACGGGCGGACAAATTTATTGGCACAGAAAGACCAGCGACAAGGCTTGTACTGCATTCGCTGTGGTGCATGTTTAAATGCTTGCCCGGTTTATAAAAATATCGGTGGTCATACTTACAATACCACCTACAGCGGACCAATTGGCTCGGTAATTACACCGCATTTAAAAGGTATGGAGGAGTTTAAACATTTAAGTTATGCCTCCAGTTTATGCGGAAAGTGCTCTGAAGTATGCCCCGTTAAAATCGATATCCATAAAATGTTATTGCTCAACCGCAGAGATGCTGCAGCTACACATGAAAACGGTAAAATAGAAGAAATGGGCTGGGGGATGTTTAACCGCATGATGCAGAAACGGAAGTGGATGGATTTTTTCGGTGGAAAGTTCAAAAATTTTATGCTTAAAAGCTTCTTTAGAAAAAGCTGGGGTAAATACCGGGAAATGCCGAAAGTGGCAGATAAATCTTTCTCCAAACAATTTGAAGAAATGAAGAAGAATAAAGAGTCTTAACAAAATATCTAACCAAATATGCAATTTAACCGCGGCAATAAAGACGACACATTCCTGTTAAATTTATATAAAAGATTGCTTTACCCTCGAATGGTTGAGGAGAAAATGCTTAAGCTTTTGCGCCAGGGAAGGATTGGGAAATGGTTTTCAGGCATCGGTCAGGAAGCTATTGCAGTTGGTTCTACATTAGCGATGCAAAGCGATGAATACATTTTGCCAATGCATCGCAATCTTGGGGTTTTTACTACCAGAGATATTTCCTTAAAAAAATTGATGGCGCAATGGCAGGGCAAAGCCACTGGTTTTACCAAAGGCCGCGACCGTTCTTTCCATTTTGGTACGCAAGACTATAAAATCATTGGGATGATCTCTCATCTCGGTCCGCAAATGGCCTTAGCGGATGGCATTGCATTAGCCGATGTTCTGGCTGGTAAGCAAAAAGCAACGTTGGTTTACACTGGCGAAGGTGCCACCAGCGAAGGCGATTTTCATGAAGCGGTTAATGTGGCAGCGGTTTGGAATTTACCTGTTATTTTCCTCATCGAGAATAACGGCTACGGTCTGTCTACGCCAAAATCAGAACAATTCAGGTGCAAAAACCTGGTTGATAAAGCCATTGGTTATGGTTTAGAAGGCAGGCAAATTGATGGAAATAACATTCTCGAAGTTTACGATACCATCCATCAACTGGCTAATGAAATTCGTAAAGATCCACGCCCGATTTTATTGGAATGTTTAACTTTTAGAATGCGTGGGCATGAAGAAGCATCAGGCACAAAATACGTTCCGCAGGAGTTATTTGATGAGTGGGAAAAGAAAGACCCGTTAAGTAACTACGAAAATTTTCTAATTGAGCAACAAATTTTAACAGCCGATTCGATCATCGATATCAGGGCAAAAATCAAAAAAGATATTGAATTAGAAGTTGAAGAAGCGTTTGATGAACCCGAACCGGAAGTTGATGCTAGCCAGGAAGAATACGACATGTATTTTCCATATGAACAAAAAGTAGTTGAACCCAATCAGGCTTCAACAGAAAAAAGATATTTAGATGCCATAACTGATGGGTTAGATTTGGCAATGCAAAAGTATCCCAACCTGGTTTTGATGGGACAAGATATCGCGGATTACGGCGGTGCTTTTAAAATTACCGATGGTTTTACGGCTAAATACGGGAAGAACAGGGTTCGCAATACACCAATTTGCGAATCAGCTATTGTTGGTGCAGGTTTAGGCTTGTCAATTAATGGTTACAAGGCTGTTGTAGAAATGCAATTTGCTGATTTTGTTACTGTTGGTTTCAACCAGATTGTAAACAATTTGGCTAAAACGCACTATCGTTGGGCTGAAAAAGCCGATGTTGTAGTGCGTATGCCTACAGGCGCTGGTACTGGTGCAGGGCCATTTCACTCACAAAGTAACGAGGCATGGTTTACCAAAACGCCCGGCTTAAAAGTTGTTTATCCGGCTTTTCCTGAAGATGCAAAAGGTTTGTTGCTGGCCGCAATTGAAGATCCGAATCCGGTTATTTATTTCGAACATAAATATTTGTATAGAAGTTTAACCACTGCTGTTCCGGATGGATATTTTACCACTGAAATAGGAAAGGCAGTTAAGCTTGCCGATGGAAATAAATTTTCCATCATCACCTACGGATTAGGTGTTCATTGGGCGTTAGATTATCTGAAGAATAATCCGGAAAGTGAAGCGACACTACTTGATTTACGTACGTTACAACCCTGGGATAAGGAAGCTGTTCGTACTGCTGTAAAATCAACTGGCAAGGTTTTAATCTTACATGAAGATACCCTGACCAATGGTTTTGGCGCAGAAATTTCGGCGTGGATTGGCGAACATTGCTTTCAACATCTGGATGCGCCAATCATGCGTTGTGCCAGTTTAGATACTGCAATTCCAATGAATAAAGCGTTAGAAGATGGGTTTTTGGCAAAAGCCAGACTGGCAGAAACGATTGAAAAATTATTAAAATATTAAAGAGGGTTGTGAGTTGTAATTGTATGAATTGGTTAGTTATTGTATTACCAATTTGGCGATTAACCGCTTAATCAATTCACACAGTTATACAGATATCATGAGCAATTTTAAAATCCAGGGAAACATCGTTGAAATTACCGATCGAAATATTTTCTTTGGTGAAGTAGAGGTAGAAGATGGAAAAATAAAATACCATCCATAAAATATCTGAAAGGAGAGATGAAGCGCATTTCATCCTTCCTGGTTTTATTGATAGCCATGTTCATATTGAAAGCAGCATGCTCATACCAAGCGAATTTGCAAGGCTTGCAGTAGTTCATGGAACGGTTGCCACCATTAGCGATCCGCATGAAATTGCTAACGTTTGCGGCATGGAAGGCGTGGAATTTATGATTGAAAACGGCAATACTGTTCCCTTCAAGTTTAACTTTGGTGCACCCAGCTGTGTTCCTGCCACTATTTTTGAAACCGCTGGTGCTGAATTGAATCATGATGACGTGAAGGCGCTTTTAGAACGTCCGGAAATTAAATACCTCAGTGAAATGATGAATTTTCCCGGGGTGCTTCATCAAGATGAAGAGGTTTTAAAAAAAATTGCAGCAGCGCATGATTTAGGTAAGCCTGTTGATGGACATGCACCTGGTTTGCGTGGCGATGCGGTTCAACAATATATTGATGCAGGAATTTCTACAGACCATGAATGTTTTACCGCAGAAGAAGCATTGGATAAGCTACAGCGTGGTATGAAAATTCTTATCCGCGAAGGAAGTGCTGCCAAAAATTTTGAGGCGTTGATCGATCTGCTTCATGACTGGCCTGATATGATGATGTTTTGCAGTGACGATAAACATCCAGATAGTCTGGTTGAAAGCCATATCAACGAAATTTGCGCCAGAGCAGTGGCCAAAGGAATCGATATTTTTAACGTTTTACAAGCGGCCTGTATTAATCCGATTCTTCATTATAAATTGGATGTTGGCGCATTAAAAACTGGCAATTTTGCCGATTTCATTGTTGCGGAGGATTTAGTAAACTTTAAGATAAAGCAAACCTATATTGATGGCGTTTTGCTATCAGAAAACGGTGAGGTTGTCGGCGATTGGATAAAGCATGATCAGGATAAAGAATCAGTGAATCATTTCGATTGCAGTTTTAAAAAGGTGGAAGATTTTGCTTATGCTTTTACAGGCCAGGAAACAATTCTGGTGATCGAGGCTTTAGATGGTCAATTGATCACGAACAAGCTTACAGTGGCGCCTAAAGTTTCTAATGGAAACATCATTAGCGATTTAGAAAACGATATATTGAAAATGGTTGTGGTAAACCGCTATCATCATGCGCCTATCGCTGTTTCATTTGTAAAAAACTTCGGTTTAAAGGAGGGTGCAATAGCATCAAGCGTGGCTCATGATAGCCATAATATTATCGCAGTTGGCGTCGACGATGATAGCATTTGCGCTGCAGTTAACCTGGTAATCAAAGAAACGGGTGGTGTTGTGGCTTTAGGAAATGGAAAAGAAGAAGTGCTGCCTTTGCCTGTTGCGGGTTTAATGAGCAATCATAACGGTTACGAAGTCGCTGCGCTTTACACCTCAATCGATCAGTTCTCAAAAGAACTGGGCGCTACATTGGTAGCACCATTCATGACACTTTCTTTTATGGCGCTACTGGTGATTCCACATTTAAAGTTAAGCGATAAGGGATTGTTTGATGGAGATAAGTTTAAATTTGTGTAGCCTTCGAAAATTTTAACAAATGGTAGTTTTATTCCTGCTTGAAATATTCCTGCAGGGTTAACATTTGCTTCCTGTTTAAAATTTCACCAAGTTCTTTTTCAGTAGCTTCTTTTATTTTTTTAACAGATTTAAAATGCTTTAAAAGTTTGTCGGCAGTAGTTTTGCCGATGCCCTCAATCTGCTCCAGTTCAGTTTTAAGTGTTCCCTGATCGCGTTTTTTACGGTGGAAAGTAATCCCGAATCTGTGCGCTTCATCACGCAGCTGCTGAATTACCTTTAGGGTTTCCGATTTTTTATCTAAATACAGTGGAAATGAATCTCCGGGATAAAACAATTCCTCCAATCTTTTCGCAATGCCGATCACCGTTACCCGATTTTCTATGCCCAAAAGCTTTAAACTTTTCATCGCTGATGAAAGCTGTCCCTTACCACCATCTATGATAATCAGTTGCGGAAGAGGTTGGTCTTCCTCAAGCATTCGCCTGTAACGACGGAAAACGGCTTCTTCCATGGTGGCAAAATCATTCGGTCCTTCAACGGTTTTAACATTGAAATGGCGGTAATCTTTTTTCGATGGCTTTGCATCTTTAAACACCACAATAGCCGAAACCGGATATTTTCCCTGAAAGTTCGAGTTATCAAAACATTCAATGTGTTTAGGTAGTTGCGTTAACCGCAAATCCTTTTGCATTGTCGTTAATATGCGGTCGGTTCTTAAATCGGGGTTGAGTTTTTCATACTGATTGAGTTTTTCCTTTTTAAAGAACAGCACATTTTTTTTGAGATAGTTCCAACAACTTTTTCTTCTCGCCAAGTTTAGGAACAGTAAATTTAAGTCGTTCATCTTCCAAAGAAAGTTCAAAAGGAACAATGATTTCTTTTGAAGTGCTGTTAAATTTTGTTCTGAATTCCAGCATGGCGGTAATCAAAAGTTCATCATCACTTTCATCCAGTTGCTTTTTAATTTCAATGGTTTGAGTTTGAATAATGGTACCGTTCATCACCTTGAGGTAATTTACAAAAGCGTATCGCTCATCAGATGCAATGCTTACCACATCTACATTGGTAATGGCACTGTTTACCACGGTTGATTTGCTTTGATATTTCTCCAATACCTGCAGTTTGCGGGAGTATTGATGTGCCAGTTCGAAATTTAATTCCTCAGAAGCGGTTTTAATAATTCCTTTTACATCGCGAATTACGTTCCCGATTTTACCATTTAAAATTTCTTTAATTTCAACGATATTTTGATCGTAATCACTTTCGCTCTGGTAGGCCTGGCACGGACCCTTGCAATTCCCAATCTGATATTCCAAACAAACTTTAAACTTACCTTCGGCAATATTTTTATCGTTAAGCGGCAAGCTGCAGGTTCTTAACGGATAAGTTTCCTTTATTAAATCAAGAATGGTGTGCATCATACCGATCGATCCGTACGGACCGAAATAAGTTGAGCCATCCTTAATCACTTTGCGTGTCCAATAAATCCGTGGATATTGTTCATTCTTTACAATAATCCAGGGATAGGTTTTATCATCCTTTAAATTGATATTAAATTTAGGCTGATGCTTTTTAATAAGGCTATTTTCAAGCAACCAGGCATCAATTTCGGTATCAACAATGGTAAAAGTTATTTTTCTGATTTTTGAAACCAGCACCCTCGTTTTACCATTAAATTGCTGTCTATCGCTATTAAAGTAAGAACCAACCCGGTTTCGGAGATCTTTCGCCTTACCGATATACATCAACTTTCCATCGGCATCCCAGTATTGGTATACACCGGGTTTGTGCGGAATTGCGGTTAATGCGGTTTTATGGTCAAAAGTGCTCATCAGTTACAAAAAATAGAATTCAAATGCGAAACCCTAATCTAAAACGGATAAGGATTAATGTTGTTTAAGAGAATTTTGGCGTGTCCCTAAGCTGCGCAAAGGGTCAGGCTATCCGTTACAATCTTTTGTGTTGCTTTCGGCTACGCTCAAGGCAACACAAAAGGATTTCCACTACTATCCTTCACGCGGACAGGAGTATTAAAAACCCAGTTTCTCGTCGAGTTCGGTTGTGCCTTCTTCCTGCTGCTGGTATTGGTTACAGTCGTAAGTGATAGATACACCTGATTTAGGCGCTTCAAAATCTGCATGACTAATTTTCAAAGCCGGGTTAGCATAAACCTTTTTAATGAAGCCGGCAAAAATTGGAAGCGCCGTATTTGCTCCTTCACCCTGGTTAGTACTAATGAAGTGGAAGGCTCTGTCTTCACATCCCGTCCAGATTCCGGTTACCAATTGTGGAGTAATCGCCATAAACCAACCGTCAGAGTTATTTTGAGTAGTGCCTGTTTTTGCACCGATTGGTGCATTCACTTTATACTTATAATTTAACCTCGAACCTGTTCCATTTGAAACCACGCCTTTCAGCATTCGGGTCATCACATAGGCAACTTCCTCGCTCATAATAGGTTTAGGTATTTCTTTTTGCGAGAACAGTACCACACCATTTTTGTCTTCAATCCTTAATAAATAAATTGGTTTGGTATAAGTTCCTTTATTTGCAAAAGCCCCGTATGCGCCTACCATATTAAATATTGATGAATCAAAAGTTCCCAAACAAATGGATGGGTAGGCTGGAACATTTGGAATGCCCATTTTGGTAGCGAGATTAGAAACTGCAACCGGACCAACCTGCTTCATTAAATATGCGGTAACAAAGTTTTGTGAGTAAGCCAATGCTTTTTGTAAAGTAATGCTTCCTGGTAAAGGCTTTCCAGAATTTCTTGGTGTCCAGTTTTCACCGTAACCTTCGATGGTTACAGGCGTGTTTGATACCGTATAACAAGGAGAATAACCATTTTCAATTGCAACTGCATAAGTAAATGGCTTCGCTGTTGAACCTACTTGTCTGGTACCCATTTTTACCTGGTCATATTTGAAATGTTCGTAATTAATTCCGCCCACCCATGCCTTAACATGCCCATTGGTCGGATCCATCGTCATCATGGCGTTACGCAGTAACATTTTATAATAGCGTACCGAATCAATAGGCTTCATCACCGTATCAATGTTTCCTTTCCAGGTGAAAATGGTCATTTCGGTTTTGGTATTAAAATCAGTTTTGATCTCTTCGTCAGATTTACCTTCCAGCTTCAACGATTTATAACGATCTGATCTTTTAACGCCTTGCTCAATCTGTAAATCTTTTCCTTTAAAAGGATTTCTACCCTTCCAGCTATTGATAAATTGAGCCTGTAGAACCTTCATATATTCTTTCTGAGCTTCCTCGGCATATACCTGCATATCGTAATTTAAGGTTGTATATATTTTCAACCCGTCACGATCCAGATCGTAAGGTGTTCCGTCAGGTTTGGTAATCCCTTGTTCCTGAAAAATTGTCTTGATATCATTCTTTAATACCGACCGGAAATAGGGTGCAATCCCATCATTAACAGTTGCCGCATTAAAGTGTAAGCCCAGTGGTTTTTCCTTCTGCTCGTCAAATTCCTGTTGGGTTAATAATTCCGATTTTACCATCATCGCCATTACAGTGTTTCTTCTGGTTCTGGAACGCTCCGGATGGCGGGTAGGAGAGTACATCGTAATCCCCTTTTGCATCCCAACCAAAGTTGAAGCCTGGGTTAAGGTTAATTTATCTGGAGTGGTATTAAAATATACCCTTGCGGCAGATTTTATGCCATAAGCCTGGTTACCGAAGTCGACCGTGTTTAAGTACATGGTGATGATCTCTTCTTTGGTATAATTCCGTTCCAGCTTCACCGCTACAATCCATTCTTTAAACTTGGTTAATACCAATGAAAAGAAATTCAAATTTGATTCCCTTGGGAAAAGATTTTTGGCTAACTGCTGCGTAATGGTACTTGCACCTTGCTTTTTGCCAATCAGGTTATAGCCAATAATGGTAAATGTACGTTTGAAGTCGATTCCTGAGTGCTCTTTAAAACGGGTGTCTTCAGTGGCAATAAGTCCGTTGATAACGTTCTTCGAGATATCTTTATACGTAACATTCGACCTGTTCTGCACAAAATAAGTTCCTAACGGGCGGCCATCTTCGGCAATAATTTCAGAAGCCTGATTACTTTTTGGGTGTTCAATGTCTCTGAAAGAAGGTAGCGCACCAAAAAGCCCCATTCCAATCATTGAGATGAAAATGGCAAAAAGTGCTATGCCACCAACCACTATTTTCCATATGATTAAACTATATCTTCTTGTTTCTAGTGCAGAAAGGGATTTATTCATTTTGTGTTGTAATTAGTTCAAAAGCTAATCAATTGAAGCTTATTTTAGCCGCAAATTTATTAAAATTTTAACGAACCGGATTTTTGCTGCGTTCAACAGCATGCATACTACTTGTAATTATCTTTTAAAAATTCTAAATATTCGTTGATGCGATCTCTGCTGTTCAGCTTTTCGAAGTTTTCTTTACTAATAATAAAGCCTCTGTAAAGATTTGCAGGCACTTTCATAATATTTTTTAATTGCCCGATGATGCTTGACTCGTAAAGTTTTGCATCTTCCAAATCAATAAAGCTGGTTACGTAAATCAACTGATCGTTATCCAGCTCAATCAATTTATGCGCCAAATCATTATCAGGGTAGTTACCTCGGTTAAACTGGCCAATTCCAAAACGTGATGAACTTAAAGTTAAACTCGCATCTGCGACATCAATTACATAATAGTATTCGTTTGAAGTAGCTGCGCTAAAAATACTTGCTGGTTTTACTACATCAGCAGGCTTAACTTCTGCTGGTTTTTCAACCGGTTTTACAATTGTCTCGGCAGGTTTTTCTTCCGCAGCAGCATTGATATCGTTATTAAGCGGTTTTGCTGGTACCGCAATGGGTTTTGCCTGACTCACAAATCGAGGCTCATTTGAGTCGAAATCAATTAAAGCCACGGGGCGTTGTTTAAATTCAGCCAGATTGGCTTCGATGTATTTTAAATGATCACGCACTAAAGGCGTAACAATTAAATCGTTTGGATAGAGTGTCGTAATCGCATTGAACTCCGTTAATAAAGGGTCGAGCTTGGCTGTACGCCCAACAGCAATTGCCTTTAAGTAAGCGTACTGTGGTGCCAAATCGTTATCAGGAAAAGCACTGATGTTATCGTTTGCTTGTTTAATTACGCCTGGATAATCTTTTTTAGCATAAGCTTCGAAGGCAACATTGTAATTGTTGTTTGCAATGTTTTCCATGGTACTTTGCTTCGCCGAAAAAGATGGATCTAAAATGGTTTTAGCATAGTTCGACTCTGGAAATTTCTGTAACACCAGCTGTCTGAATTCGTTCGATCTGTTTTCATCAACTCCTTTATTATTGAGATACAAACTGTAATATATTGCATCCAGATGGTTGTTATTTGGATATCTTCGTAACAACTCTGCATAAATTTTATTTGCTTCATTTTTATCATTCAACTCCTGTTGGTAAAAACTGGCAATTTCGAAATAAGCATCGATAATTTTTTGATCAGATGCGGCAATTAGAGCAGGTGTTAATGGTAGCGCATCAAGATATTGCTTCTCGAGTGATGTTTGATCTGTTGAAGATTGCACATTATTTCCATTTGCAGGTGTAATGGTGTTGGCAACATTGCCGCCGGTCATCACTTGTGTATTCTCCTGTGCAGATGATCTTTGGCTTTGGCGCCAGTTATCTTCCAGTTGTCGGTTCCCCCAGCGCCTTTTAAAATCAGCAAAGCCGGTACTTATCGCCGCATTATTGTTAAAATAGAAAGTACTACCTGCAGCAACCTGAGGCGAATTAAGCGACTGGTTCGGAAAATCCGGATTGTTTAACGTTTGATTGTTGAGTACAGCCACATTTGCCACCTCTACTTTAGGCGTTAAATAATTCTTAATTCTTGCCTCCCTTTCTGTAGATGGAAGTTGGGCAATCATTTGTGCGGTATCTTCCTTCGCGATAATGGTATAACGATCGGTTAAATACTTTAAGTTATCAGCCTTTTTAACAATATTGTCGTAATCCGGAAAATTCTTAGGTAAAATCATTACCGTACTATCATAATAAAGTTTCGCCTTGATGTAGTTGTTAAACTCCTTAAAATTTAAATCAGCAATTTTAAGATAGGATAAAGCCTTTTGGTTTTGATTTTTCGTACTTTTCTGTACTGATTTCTGATAATTTTCTTCGGCTTTGGTAAATTTGCCTTCCCTTAAAAAAAGTTCTCCAACCTGATAGTAGATCTGGTCGGTATAATCAAAATTTTTATCGTCTTTCAGTAACGCCAGCAATGCTTTATCTTCATCAACCTTATAACCGCTAATTAGCGCTCTTACTTTAATGCGTTGCAAATTGGCATGGAAGTACATTTCAAACGGTGCGTTACTATTTTCTACCTTAGTATAATTAATAAAGGCATTTTGAAGATCATTTTCATGCTCCTGAAGTTGTGCCAGAATATATCGCCAGCGAATACGCAATTGCTTATCGTCGCCCAAACGAACCGCATTTTCAAGCAATAACATAGCCTCTTTATTCCGCTTCTGATAAATTCTCATTTGCGCTGTGGTAGCCAGTGGCTCAGCAATGTCGTTTTTCAGATTATCGGCAGCACGTAACATGGTATCTAGGATTTTATCCGCCACAACCATGTTATTAAGTTCCATTTGGCTACGTGCTTTCCAGTTCATGGCCATTACAAACGTTTTTAAATTATTGTTGTACGTTTTGGCTACATAATCAAAATACTCTGATGCAATAAAATAATTTCCTTTTAAATAATTTGCCTTACCCAATAACATGTAGGCATCATCAATATAATTACTAAAGCTTTTATCGTTGATGATACTTTGGCCTTTGGTGATGACCTCATCTAATTGCTTATTCGGTGTGCCAGGCGTAAGCACCAGATTCACCTGAGGCTCTGGATCGAGATAAACTGGTAAAATTTTTTCGTAATTATCGGTATAGCTTTGTAGTAATCCCTCATTATATTCAGTTAGCAAAACATTTGAGTTATAGATATAGTTATACCTTGCCGTTAAATTTTGAAACTTACGGTCGATAGCAGTATCTTTATTTGCTACACAGCCATAGATGAAAAGCAGGCTGATGAGGAGGAGGAAGGGATTTAATGCTTTGTTAGAGTGTTTTTTCAAGTATGATAAATTGCGTTAGTGGGTGTACAATAAACAAAATTTTAACAAAAATATTTTATTTGGCTGCAAATTATAATTATCCAAAGTTAACTTAATTATTGCATTTAAAAATGGAAAATCCTAAAGAAGACGATACAAAGAAAAAAGTAAATGCAGCCGCAAAATATTCTGCCATAGGCTTTCAGATGATCATTACCATTGGTTTACTCACTTTTATTGGTTATAAAATTGATGAACATAGAAATAGTGAAACCAAGATTATCACTGCAGCTTTTGCTTTATTAGGAGTAGGCATAGCACTTTACCAGGTGATTAGACAGGTAACAAAATAAATTAGAAGTTTACCTGATTCATCCTGTGGTGTGCTGCAACAAATTAAAAATCAAACATTTTGCTGCGATACGCTTACCAAAAATGTGATTAAAATCCCTATCTTTGCAGCAGTTTTTAACCGCAAAGAATTATTTTTCAATTGACTCTGGCCAAATTTACAAGCGTATATTTAATTTTCGTTGGTTTAATGATCGGTATAGTTGTTCTTATACCACAAATTCTTCCTGCTTCAGATATTTTGGTGCCCAGCTTTTGGCTCATCTTTGGGTTTTTAGGAGGAATAACTTACATCGCTTATCTATTGGCTCATATCGGTATTCATAAAAACCCGGAAGCAGGCGTAGTAGCAATATTAGGGTCGGTAATTGTGAAGCTTATTTTTTGTATGGCTTTTGTATTGATTTACAGTATAAAAGCGAAGGAAAGCGGTCTACTTTTTATAGTAAATTTTTTTCTCTTTATTTATTGTTTACCGTCTTTG
>NZ_AJLG01000142.1 GCF_000258495.1 Pedobacter agri PB92 | reverse complement strand
TGAATCGACAAGCAAAAAATTACGAAAAGAACTAGAATCAAAATTAGCCCTTGCATTTAATGAAGTTGTTAGCCAGTACGGCAAAGCAAAGAAAGCAGATAGCGTGATCGAGAAATTTGCAAAACAACTTTCGAAGAAAATCAAAATCGCTACATCAAATGATTCAATCGCTCCTTTTATTAAAGATGAAGAAATTGAATTGTTGCCAGAAACTCTTGAACAAGCAGTAAGCAAGGAGGTAACTGGAAAAAAAACAAAAGCAGATAAAAAAGAAACCGCATAAAAAATGGCCAGAAAATTAATTTTCTGGCCATTTTACTATTAGTTGATCGATTTATTTATCTTATAAATTAGCTAACAAATCAACACCGTCAACCGTAGCCCATTTGCCTTTAGCTAATGAAGCACCTGTTGCTGTTGTAGAAGCTGACCAGTTTGCACCAAAGCTAGCTGCATTTACAGTGAAAGTATTTGCACCTGAAATGAAAAGATTTGGAGAATTGGTAACTTTAACATTCGTTAGTTTAATTTTACCCGTTAAAACCTGGTTGTTGTAGGTTAATAAATCTAAGATTTGAACAACGCCACCATTAAATGCTGTAGGAGTTGTCTGGCTTCCGTAACCATCAATAACAATATTACTAAAATCGCCATTACCATTAGCTTTAAATTGAATGGCATCTAACTGAATTTCACCTTGTGATTCTGTTGTTGTACCTGCAGCTCTTTTAAGAGTGATGTTCGTAATTTTTGGCCAAAAAGCATTGTTGTTACTTTTAGCTTCAACTTCCATTCCGTAGTTACCTAAACCTGTTTGATAAGCAAACCAGTTTGTATTATCCTGGCCTCTCCAGCTATCTTGCCAATCAAATGAATCATCGGCATTACCATAAGATATTAAGTTTTTAGCACTTACTGTACCGCCATAAAACTCAAAACCATCATCATTACCTCTATAAGAAACTAAATTTTCCAGAGTCGTTCCGCTACCAACCGCATAAAATGAGAAACCATTATGCTCTTTATTGTTTGTAGTAATTACCTGACCGGCATATTCTACTCTTACATATCTTAATGAACCACTACTATGAGCAGCATTTGCACCTCCATATTCCTGATTTAAACCATCTTCTGATCTTGAAGTTGTAGTACCTCCACTTGCAATAATTGGCGCATCACCATACATGATAATCCCAGCCCAGGAACCTGCAATTTTAGATTTTTCTGTAAGTACGATTGGCTCGTCTGCCGTTCCGTTAGCAATTAAAGTACCGCCTTTTAAAACCACTAATCCGTCTTCTCCATCTGTTTTATCAGCAGTGAAGGTAGATCCTTTTTCAATTGTTAAAGTAACACCTGGCTGAATTTTTACCAATCCTTTTAACGTATAATTTCCAAAAGCTAATGTTCTGTTAGCAGTGATATCACCTGTGATTTCACCTACTACAGGCTCTTTAGTTGGCGGTAAGAAATCATCATCGTCATCAGAGCATCCTGTAAAAATCGTAGCTGAAATCGCAACTGCGTAAAGTAATTTTTTCATGTTAATATGTTTTATAATGCAAAGTTAAATTTCGAATGTTTTGAACAGGTTAACACTGTTTTAAGCTTACGTCAACCTATTATTAAGTTAATATTATCAGCTTAAAAAGTATAGCCTAAACCTAGTGATACCCCAACCCCTCTTTTGTAATCCTTCACTGTTAAATCATTTTCGAAAACGTTTATTTTACTGTCTCCACCCAGCTCAATTTGGTATGTTGGATTTAAGATATTTTCTACTCCGAATTTTAAATCCCACTTTGTTGCGATTTTATTATTCCAGATGAAATCGAGTTTGCCAAATGGTTTTTCATAATAACTATCTAAGCCATTTGTGCCCACTGCATAAATACGCTCGCCATAAATGTTGTAAGCCAGGGTCATGGTACTTTTCCATTTTTTACTAAAATCACTTTCATGTTTGATATCGGCATTGATTAACCATGGAGAAGCACCCTGAAGTTTACGTGTTAGTTTATTTCCTAATGATTTTATCTCAGATGCATTTCTCAAAGGATCAATTGTTGCCTTCGTAACCATTAATGATGTATTGAAACCAAATGAAAAATTAGAAAGTGCTTCATTAATCCTGCTTAACTGCAATAACAACTCGATCTCAGCACCATATAAGGTTGCTTTTTTTGAATTATCATAAGTAATAACTAAACCACCACTTCCTGCCGATTGCAGAAACAATCTTTCGATAGGGTTTTGAATGTACTTAGCGAAACCAGTGATTGCAAACATCTCTTTATTTGTAGGGAAGAACTCATATTTAAGATCAAGATTATAGTTCTTGCTATTTGAGATATTCGGGTTACCGTTCTCGATCGTTGCATCCGGATTAACAAATTCAAGCGGGTAGGCTTCCATAACCACAGGCTTGGTTAACGTTTTCGATGCTGATAAACGGAAATTTGCCTTTTCCGTAATGGCGTATTTTATGTTTGCTGCCGGAAGTACATCAAAATTGTTTTTAGTAATTTTTCTAAACGGATCAGCAAAACTTCCAGATTCTCTGTAGCGGCTAATGCGTTGCGACTGCTCAAATCTTGTCCCAACATTGGCCTGCAGCTTTTCATTTAGATTTAATGCTAAATCTAAATAACCAGCATTAACGCCCTCCTGCATTTTTGATCTGTAAGTGGCATTCGTTCCTTCGCGGTAAGTAAATCCACCATTTGAAATCTGTCCACCTAATATACCATCAGGTTGATTGGTTGGAAACACAGCTGAGTTTGATGCTAAATTTTGAGACACCAGGAATCTGAAATCAGATTGGATTTTGTTAAATGAGCCATTGTAACCTGCAGAAAGCTTATGCGCTTTACTTAAATCGCTGTTTCCAAATTTCCAGTTATATTCTAACATTCCTGAAGCAAAGAAATCGCCATTAAAATCCATGTATTGCCTTACTATACTGTTGCCGGAATAACTTAATGCAGTGGTACTGGCATCAATTTGTGAACCTTTAAAAGATTTTCTATCAGGTAATTGATATTGCGTTTTGGAATAAGAAACTCCTGCTTTAACACTGTGTTTGTCATCTGCAGTAATTTTGTAATTCGCAAACAATTGTCCAGTGAAGAAATCGGTTTTCTGTAACTGATTTAATCTGATAAATGCATTTTTAACGGTTGCCTGACTATTCGTGTAACCCAACTGATCCTGGATAAGATTTTCAGTCCCTTTTAAATAAAAAGCATTCAAATTCAAACTTAATCTCGGAGTTGCATAGTTTAATGCTCCTAAAACAGATGAGTTTGTAGAAAATCTGTAACTTCTTGTATATAAATTATTATCATAAATTCCTTGTGCAGTATTAAAGAAACGATCTACACCTTCTCTCACCTGGAAATTGTTGTCCGTATTTAGTGAGAATAAATATTGAAGAGAGCGACCGTTATCAAGATTTATTTTTTGCGTATGAAGAATACCCACATTTGTATTTAGAGGAGCATTTCCTTCATCAACATTAAATCCTGAACCAAACTGCGTACCAGCCTCACTTGCCGACATAGTATATGCAGAAGGAACTTTACCGAAAGATTTTGTTAATTCGCGTTCTTTGCCTGAAAACCCTAAGTAGTCGCTAAATGACATTGCATCATCAGCCCTTAAGAACTTTTTGAAAGTGCTGTTAGATATAAAACTTGTCCCGATATTAATTTTTGTGACAGGTTTCTCCCCTTTAGCAGTTACGATGTTGAACGTACCTCCGGCAAAATCACCATACAAACTTGAATTAAACGTTTTATAGGTTTCAAGTACAGATACAATATCTGTAGGGAAAAGATCAAGCGGAATTATTTTCTTAAAAGGATTATTTGATGGAACCGCCAAACCATTGATTAATAAGTTATTGTACCGATCTTCCAATCCCCGAACAAATAAACCTCGTCCATCTACTTTTGTGATACCGGTAATTTTGGTCAAACCTTCTTCTACATCACTCACTCCTTTTCTGGAAAGCTCCTGAATACCAATACCTTGTTTTATTTCTATAGCATTTTTCTGCATAGATAACAAAGCGGTCTCACTTTCTTTACCAGCAACACCTCTTACCTGAACATCACCCAGCGTTTGAGAATTAGACTCATCCAATACGATGTTTAAAGCTGTATTAACACCGCCTGCAACTTCTACGCCTAGAACTTCTTTTGTGGTATAACCTACATAAGATGCCTCGATAATGTGTTTTCCATCTGCGAGCGCTCCAATGGTATATTTGCCATCTGGCCCGGTTGATGTTCCTTTAGTAGTACCTTTGATTCTAACCGTTACCCCAATTAAGGTTTCGCCGGTTTTTTTATCGGTTACCGTCCCAGAAATTTTACCGGTTTGTGCATAGGCGGCTATGCTTAAGAATGAAATCAGCATGACTAATGCCGATTTTTTTAAAATTGTGATTAAGTCCAATTTGCCTGTGTTTTATTTTAGGCAAAGCTATTACCACAATGTTAGCTATATGTTAGATGTTAATTAAGCTTTATTTAGCTAAAGGTTAATTTAATGTTAGCTACTTTCCGGTTAGTACCTGATACCTGTTTTCTTGCAGATGAAGTGCAATAACCAAATTGGCCCGATTAACAAAAACTTAACATCATCTAAAAATGAGGGCTTTTTACCTTCAATTTTATGCCCGATAAATTGCCCTACCCAGGCGGCTACAAATATAGCAGCATAGATGGCATAAGCAGTTCCGCTACCCAAACCCACAGCTTGTTCAATTTTAACAATGACATAACTCATGAGGCCCACTACCCAAATCATCAGAAAAAATAATACAGGAGATAACGTAAAATAATAATATAAGCTAAAAGCCAAAAGAAATGATGCCCAGTTAAAAAAGCCATTATAGCTACCTAAAAAACCGATATGAGGAAATGGAATCTGCCATACTAAACCCAATAAACTGAATACAATCAAGGGAACACAAATCCAGTGGACTAATTTGTTGGTCGGATTTTGATGGCTCTCTGCATACTTGTCAAAAAGCACATCAACAGGTCGCTTAGGTTCAATTTGTATAGTTGGCTTGTTCATGATGTAAAATTATAAAAAATGTTGGAGATACTGTTACAGCATATCATCATTGCGAGGTACGGAGCAATCTAGCTCATCATCACGAAATAATAAATCATTGTGATAAGATTTAGTAAGAGAATTTATAATCCATGAAGGAAAGCTGGTAACAAAAAAAGCGATGGAAAACCATCGCTTTTAAATATTTATTGCTTCGTCATACAAGATACTTAAGCAATGACGAATAATCAGTTACTTCGCAAAAGCTACTGAACGTGTTTCACGAATCACCGTAACTTTAATCTGACCAGGATAAGTCATTTCCGTTTGAATACGGGTTGAAATATCTGCAGCCAGTAATTCGGCTTGTGCATCTGTAATTCTTTCACTTTCTACAATTACACGTAATTCTCTACCTGCCTGAATCGCAAAAGTTTTTTCCACGCCTGGGTAAGATAATGCCAGTTCTTCCAAATCTTTTAAACGTTTGATATAGCTTTCCACTACCTCTCGTCTCGCTCCCGGACGGGCACCAGAAATGGCATCACAAGCCTGAACAATTGGTGAAATCATCGACGTCATTTCTATCTCGTCGTGGTGGGCACCAATAGCATTGCAAATTTCTGGATGTTCTTTATACTTTTCAGCCAATTGCATACCTAAAATTGCGTGAGGCAATTCAGGATTATCATCAGGCACTTTACCAATATCATGTAACAAACCGGCACGTTTAGCCATTTTCGCATTTAAGCCTAATTCTGCCGCCATGGTTGCACAGAAGTTTGCTACCTCACGTGAGTGATGCAAAAGATTCTGACCATACGACGAGCGGTAACGCATGCGTCCCACCATACGAATCAATTCAGGGTGTAAACCATGAATACCCAAATCGATCACAGTACGCTCACCGATTTCTACAATCTCATCCTCAATTTGCTTTTTGGTTTTGGCTACAATTTCTTCGATACGGGCCGGGTGAATACGTCCGTCGGTTACCAAACGGTGTAAAGCTAAACGGGCAATTTCTCTTCTTACCGGATCAAATCCAGATAAAATGATCGCTTCAGGGGTATCATCTACAATAATCTCAATACCGGTGGCTGCTTCTAAAGCACGGATATTTCTACCTTCTCTACCAATTACGCGACCTTTAATTTCATCACTTTCAATATGAAAAATAGAAACCGAATTTTCAATAGCAGCCTCTGTCGCAGTGCGTTGAATGGTTTGAATTACAACTTTTTTAGCTTCTTTGCTGGCCGTTAATTTCGCCTCATCCACAATGTCTTTCACCTGCATCATGGCTTGCGTACGAGCCTCTTGCTTTAAGTTTTCTACCAATTGTTCTTTAGCTTCCTCAGCCGAAAGACCAGCGATGGTTTCCAATTGTTTCAGGTGCTGATTTTTCAATACTTCAACTTCTTCCTGCTTCTTAACAGCCAATTCAGTTTGCTTTTCAAGGTTACCTTTTTGCTTATCAAGCTCCTGTTCTTTTTTATTGAAGTTTTCCATACGCTGATTTACCGATTGCTCTTTCTGCTTAATGGTATTTTCGCGTTGGTTGATCGTGTTGTTTTTAGCATTTACTTCCTGTTCATGCTCTGCTTTCAGTTGTAAAAACTTTTCTTTGGCTTCTAAAAGCTTGTTCTTTTTTAAGATTTCTGCGTTGTTCTCTGCATCTTTTAAAATCTTTTTAACCTTGTTTTGAGCAGCAACTTCCTGCCCTTTTAACAAGTTGCGTAGTAGGAACCTGCCCACCGCTATACCGATACCTAAGCCTGCTATTAGGGCAAATATGTATCCTAGAATTTCCGTTATCTCCATTTTGTTTTTTAAGTAAAAAAAAACCGCAGCTAATTTTTTTAAAGTCTCATCATTTTAAACCTCAACTAAGCATAATTGGGATTTAAGCCATTTTCAGGTGCCATAGCAGATGAAATACGCCCTCTTAACCCCATAGATATTGAAGTGTTAAGTTTTATAAATTTGAAACTCAAAAAACTAGCCGCGGCTATGTCTTTATGCTAATGTGCAACTATTGAACTGAATATAATCAGTTATATCATTATCATGATATTTGCAAAGAACGAACCTTATTTTTTAAAAAAACCGTTGAGTAAAACATCCAATTCTTCAACTTTATCAGCAACGGCAGTATCCTGGTTTTGTACTTTATTTTCCGTTCTCAATACGGCGGTTGCATAATGCAAAACTGCCATAGAAAGAAGATCCTGCTTATCTCTAACCGCATAATTATCTTGATAATCTTTTATGCGTTCATTGATCATTTTAGCCGCCCGTCTTACAATTTCTTCCTCTTCCGTATTCACCTTTAAAGGATATATACGATCGGAAATGGTTATTTTAATCGAGATTTCTCCCATTTGTTAGCTTAGTTTCTGATTTCTTCGCATTATTTATTTTTTAAGTAATGCGATACTCTTATCAATCTCCCGCACAAAATCGTTAATTTTTTGCTTAATGTCAAGCGACTTTTCACTTGTTCCTTCAATACTTTTAGCCAGTTTTGTTACCCTTAGTTTTTCTTCAAGGTCTACAGTTTTGGCTTTTGAGGTATCAACAGCAACTTTTAACGACTGATTTTCAAGCTTTAATAAATCATTTTCTTCCTGTAAAGCGTTACATAACTCAATTAATCGAGCTGTTTTTTCTAATACTTTATCTAATTGATCTGCAACAGAAGTCATGAATTTATTTCTAAAAATACGAATTTATATTTTATTTCCTAATTTCTGCGCCTGCTTGCTGGGTTAAATTCGCAATTAACTTCTGCATAGTATTTTCAATCTGCTTATCGGTGAGGGTTTGCTCCTCATCCTGCAAAATAAAATTCAGGGCATAAGATTTTTTCCCTTCCGGCAATTTATCACCTACATAAACATCGAAAACACCAACCTCTTTGATGAGTTTTTTATCCGTCTTGAAAGCAATACTTTTTAACGTATCGAATGTTACGGCCTGATCAATCAACAAAGACAAATCTCTGCGCACCTGCGGATATTTAGAAATTTCTTTATTAACGATTTTATTTTTCTTTACAATATCAAGTATTCCAGCCCAGTCAAAATCTGCATAGAAAACTTCGGCATTCACATCTGCTACCTTTCGATCGGCCTTGCTTGCCGCACCAAAACTCACCAGGGTTTTATCTCCACGGAAATATTTTAAGCCATAGGCGAAGTTTTCATCATTTAAACTATCGGTTTGATAACCCGAAATACCCAAACGGGAAATGATGGCATCAACAGCTGATTTTAGATTATAAAAAGAAGCTGCTTTTGAATTTTGATTCCATTGCTCACTTTGTTTTGCCCCAGAGATTAACAATAACAGTCTCGGGCGTTCGACATACTTCTCATTAATTAAGTGATACGTTTTACCGAACTCATAAAACTTTACGTCAGCATTTTTACGGTTTTGGTTATAAGCCACGCTTTCCAGAGCCGGCATCAACAGATTTTGGCGCATTACATTTAAATCACTACTCAGCGGATTCAGCACAAATACGGCCTCATCCAGATTTTTTGAATAAGCTGATTTGGTTAATGAGTTACACATAATCTCCGCGTAGCCATTTGCGGTAAGCAGATCTGCAATCGTATTATGCGTATTTTCTTTCTCCGGCTTCACGCTGTAAGAAAGTGATGCATTTACTTTCGATGAGATTTCAATATTATTATAACCATAAATTCGTAACACCTCTTCAGTGATATCACATTCGCGGGTTACATCAACTTTGAAAGAAGGAACCCTCAATGCCAGCGTATCATCAGAAGTACTGGTAGCCGTAATACCTAAAGCTGTGATGATATGTTTAATTTCATTAGATGGAATATTTGCTCCAATCAATTTATTAATATTGGTATAGCTAACTTCAAACTCAAACGGGCGGATATGATTCGGATAAATATCAGAAATCGAAGATGAAATTTCGCCTCCCGCCACTTCCTTGATTAACAATGCGGCGTACTTCAAAGCGGTGACCGTAATCTCAGGATCTGTTCCACGCTCAAAACGGAACGACGCATCAGTTTTCAATCCATGTCTTTTTGCTGTTTTCCGTACCGAAACAGAATTGAAATAAGCACTCTCCAGGAAGATATTTTTAGTTTCACTATCAACGCCAGATGTTTTCCCACCAAATACGCCCGCAATACACATAGGCGCAGCAGCATTGCAAATCATTAAATCATCGGCATCTAACTTACGTTCTACATAATCAAGTGTTATGAATGGCGTACCTTCAGCAACTTTTTTAACGATTACTTTTCCGCCCGCAATTTTATCAGCATCAAAGGCATGAAGCGGCTGTCCTAAACCATGCAACACATAGTTGGTAATATCCACCACGTTATTAATCGGACGAAGACCAATAACTTTTAACTTATCTTTTAACCAGTCTGGAGATTCGGTAACGCTTACCCCGGAAATGGTAACACTGCTATAACGCGGACAAACAGCTGCATCTTCTACTTCTACCGGGATAACTAAATTTTCATTATCAGTTTTAAAAGCTGATAAATCCGGCATTTCATATTCACTTCTAAAATAGGCTGCTAAATCTCTGGCCACCCCTAAATGAGAGGCTGCATCTGCCCGATTTGGCGTTAAGCCGATTTCAAAAACAAAATCATCATTCAACTTAAAATGATCTTTAGCAAGAACTCCAATTTCGGTATCTCCTGACAAAATCATAATACCATCATGAGATTTTCCCAAACCAATTTCATCTTCAGCACAAATCATTCCTTGAGAAACTTCTCCCCTAATCTTGGATTCTTTGATTTTAAAAGGATCGCCTTCTAAGGGATAAACAGTAGTTCCGACAGTGGCCACCACTACTTTTTGTCCGGCAGCAACATTTGGCGCCCCGCAAACAATTTGAAGATTTTCTTTTCCGCCAACGTTAACAGTGGTTACACGCAAACGATCGGCATTAGGGTGTTGAACGCATGTTAAAACTTCGCCAATAACTAAGCCCTCTAAGCCGCCCACAACAGGTTGCACTTTTTCTACACTTTCTACCTCTAAACCAACATTTGTTAAGATTAAGGAAAGCTCTTGTGGCGTTTTATCAATTTGAACGAATTGTTTTAACCAGTTATATGATATTTTCATTGTTGAGTACAAAGTAGTGAGTATTAGGTATCAAGACAAATCTTGAGCTATACCCAATTTTTTAAAACGCAAAGATAATATTTAAAGATGAAACGTGTTAAAAATCGGAAACATTGAATGATTTATAATTTATTTATTAAGACTATATTTGTTTATGGCTATCAAGGTAAACACGAAAGCAATTCTATTCAGGCAATTGCAGATGAATGCTGAAAAAATTAAATCTTTCGGCGTGAGTAAGTTAGGCGTTTTTGGCTCTTTCACAACAAATGAGGTGAATGACCATAGCGACATTGACTTTCTTGTTGAATTTGACCCTACCAAAAAAAGCTTCGATAATTTTATTGACTTATCTTATTACTTGGAAGAACTGCTCAATCGCAAAGTTGAAATCGTAACCCCACAATCTTTAAGCAAACATATAGGCCCGCATATTTTAAAACAAACCCAGTATGTTAGCATCTAATATTGAGCTGGTTAAACATATATTAGATGAAATCAATTTCATTCTCCAACAGACTTATTCAAAAAGTAAAGAGCAAGCTACCCTCGACCCAGTCCTTTCCAGAGCACTGATCAGGAGTCTTGAGATTATTGGGGAAGCCAGTTCAAAATTAGATCAAGAGTTCCGATCTTTACATCCACACATTGAATGGCGCAAAATTACGAATACAAGAAATAAACTCATTCATGAATATTTTGGGGTTGATTATGATATTGTTTGGGATATTATAACCAATAAACTTCCAAACCTTAAAGTATTTTTGGAAGAAATAATTTTTTAAATATCACTATCCTTCCAGAAAATTTATTTCTTAAATCATAAAAGTTAAATTTATCCAAAATTCATCTTCAGCGGAAAAAATCAAAACCACAATCTGGCAAAAACTGGTAAATGATCAGACGGGTATCTTTTATTTTTACTATCAGAAAGAACTGCAAATTTCTGAACTTTAAAACCCTTGTTTACAAAAATATAATCGATTCTGTTTTTCAAATCGCTGTTGAAATCAAAAGCGTTAAAAGTTCCTTCTGGTCCATAAGCCGGCTCCTGAGTGATTTCTTTCGCATCAATTAAAAATGATTTTATTGTTGCAATGGCTTCGGTTTCGGGTGTAACATTTAAGTCGCCGGTAAAAACCACTGGTAACTTAGGCGCTATTTCCTGTATTTTTTGTTTGATTAGTTTTGCTGATTCGATCCTGGCTTTTACGCCAACATGATCGTAATGCGTATTGAATACCAGAAACTCTTTTTTATTAGATTTATCGTAAAGGCGCACCCAGCTACAAACGCGGTTCAATGCAGCATCCCAACCTTTAGATGGCACATTTGGTGTTTCCGAAAGCCAGAAAGTACCGCCATCTTTTTTGGTAAAACGATCTTTATCGAAGTAAACTGCAGAAAATTCACCTTTACGTTTTCCATCTTCACGCCCCACACCTACCACATCAAAATTTGAATTTTCCAGCAAGGCATCAAATTGTTCGGGCAAGGCTTCTTGCACACATAAAATATCTGCATCATGAAACTTAACCAAGGCCTTCACATTATCCTTTCGGTTCGGCCAGGCATTTATACCATCAGAAGCAACATTAAATCGAATGTTATAGGTGATAATATTGATAGGCGAAGCTTTTTGTTGTGCAAAAGCAATCGTAGAAACAAGTAATAAGGAAAAGATAATTTTAGAAGCTTTCATGTGATGTTTAATTTCAATTTGCCAATAATACTAATTTCATGTTAATTGAATTTTAAGTAGTCAAATTGTTATACATGATATGCCTTATTATACAGGATGCTAAACGCCACCGCTTCATGTTGTTCTGAATTTCCGAATCAGCAACCAACTGTTTATAAGCTCCATACAATTAAGACCCTGAAATAAATCAGGGTGAAGATCAACGTAATACGATCTCTTAGATCACATCATCATCCTTGTAGCTATAGTAATTATTATTGCCAAATATTAAATGATCAACAACATAAAGACCTAGCATAATACCTGATGCAACCAAATCTCTGGTAATTTTATTATCGCTTTCACTTGGTTTTAAGTTTCCTGATGGATGATTATGTGCTAAGATTATACTCGCCGCATTATTTTCTAAAGCAACTTTGAAAATGATTTTTGGATCAGCAACTGTTCCGGCCTGACCACCTTTGCTAATTAAATGTTTTCCAATAATATGATTGGATCGATTGAGGAGTAAAATCCAAAATTCCTCATGATTAAGATCAGCAAAAGTATGATGTAGATAGCGATGAACATCGCTTGATGCCGACACCTGCGTAAGTTGTTCTTCCTGGGTTTCCTTTCTTCGTAAGCCCAGCTCCAATGCGGCAACTATAGAAATCGCTTTTGCTTCGCCTATTCCTTTGAATTTAGAGAGATCCTGGATAGATGCCCTCCCCAGTTTAGTAAGATTATTTTCGTAAAAGGCCAAGATCCGTTTACTTAAATCGACAGCTGTTTCGTTCCGATTTCCTGACCCGATTAAAATGGCAATCAATTCGGCATCAGTTAAATGCCTGCGACCGTTTTGCAAAAGCTTTTCTCTAGGCCGATCTTCTTCAGCCCACAGTTTTATTCCAAGTTTTTTATCGTATTCTTCCATATTTTTTACGCAAAAAAAAAAGGCATC
>NZ_AJLG01000141.1 GCF_000258495.1 Pedobacter agri PB92 | reverse complement strand
TGGAAGGCACTACAGGATGTGGAAGCTGGCTGGCATTTTGTAAAGGTTGAAGCCATAGACGAAAATGACAACGTATTAAGTTCGAGCGAAGGAAAAGTATACATACCGCATATCACACAATATGCCTTTATTTCTGATATTGATGATACCGTAATGATTTCGCATTCGGCAACAATTGGAAGAAGGTTAAGGGAATTATTTATTAAAAATCCGCGTACACGAAAAACTTTTCCTGATGCCGCAAAGCATTACCAGCAACTGGCCCTGTCGCATACAAACCGAAATCAACCCAATCCATTTTTTTATGTAAGTAGTAGTGAGTGGAATCTTTACGATTATTTACTTGAAACGTTCAGGTTTAATAAACTGCCCGATGGCGCCTTTTTATTAAATACCTTGAAACGTTGGAGTGATTTGGTGAAGACTGGAAAAACCGGACATGAAGGTAAACTGCTACGGGTAATGCGAATTTTAGATGCTTTCCCAAATCAGAAATTTGTATTTTTTGGCGATAATTCACAGCAGGATCCAACAATTTACACTTCAATTGTAGAAAAATATCCGGATAATATTGCGGCTGTTTATATCAGAAATATTCGTCCTGAAAAGGAAGAAGAAACTCGAAACTTACTTGACAAAGTGAAGGCTAAAAATGTGAGCGCACTTTTGTTTAATGACAGTTCGGAAGCGATTGAGCATTCCAAGTCAATCGGCCTCATTCAATAGTTCAGGATTGAAGGATTGCTTAATGCTGCACTAAGAAATTGATTTCCCAAAAGGAGTAAAAGCTAGGTTCATCAACTTAAAATGCTGTCGACCGAATGGAATTCCGATAATTGTGATGCAGAATAAAAGTCCGAAAAGCAGGTGAGTTAAAGCTATCCAGAAACCGCCACAAACCAGCCATATAATGTTCATTACTGTTGACAGACAACCTGTGTTTGAAGATGTATCGGTTATTTTAACGCCAAAAGGAGCTAAACCTACGATCGCAAATTTAAAGCATTGTATGCCAAAAGGAATCCCCACGATGGTTAGGCAAAGGATTAGGCCACCAATGATATATTCAAAAAAAATAAAAATTCCCCCAAAAATGATCCAGATAATGTTGCCTAAAAAATTCATCTCGTTTTTAAATTAAGATCGCCTTTAGCGATAAATGTTACAAACAGGCAGTTGATTTCACTTTTTTCATTATCCAATTCTTTTTAACTTAACCTCACACACAAAAGAAACACATTATGAAAAAATTGTTAATTTCTGCAGCGCTAGCTGCCTGTTTTGCGTTGGGTAATGCAAAAGCACAAACTGTTAATGGCGTAAGAGTGAGTGAAATCAAGTCTGATTACATTCAGGTTAAAAGCGTTAAAAGAACATTCTCTGATAAGGTTTTCATCTCCCTCGAATATGGTCAGAACGTACCTCATATCGAAGATAGTTATGTGAAAGATGATAATGGTAAAAGAATGGAATTTGATTCAGCACTTCAGTTTGTAAATAGCTTAAAGCACTCTAATTTCGAGTTATTTCAGGTTTTTTCTGAGCAAGCAGGAGCTGATTATAGTAGACATGTATATGTGTTTAAACGAAAATAAATCAACGCTTTTTTAAGAAATTAGAGATAACTACTAAAAAGATAACTATCTAAAGCAAAACGCCAGCAATAAATTTATTGCTGGCGTACATCATATTTTCACTGATTTATTTCGATCAGATTAAACTTAAATCTACCAGAATTTAAATAAAATCCAGGGTATTAAATTTCTTATTCAGGATATCGGCATTATTTACATCGAGCCACTTATCTAAAATTGTTCCATAAACCTGTCTAAAATCGAGTTGATATTTCAAATCTCCGGTATCCAAATCGCCTAAGTTCGGAGCGGCGTTGAATATGCCTTGTTTTTTCAATCTTCCACCAAACACAAACATATTGTTTGCCGTGCCGTGGTCTGTTCCGTTACTGGCATTTTGTTCTACACGACGTCCAAATTCTGAAAACGTAACCACCAATGTATCTTCCAGTTTATTATTGGTTTTTAAATCTTTTAAGAATGCAGCCATGCCATCGCTATATTGCTTGAGTAAGTTTCCTTGTTGATTGAGCTGATTTACATGGGTATCAAACCCACTCAAAGAAACGTAGTATACTCTGGTTTTTAATCCCGAAGAAATGAACTTTGAGACTGTTTTTAACTGATTGGCAAAACCACTTTGAGGATAGGTAGCCTGTGATTTATAAATTTTTGATGTATTTTGAATGTAACTGGCTGAAGATTGCGTTTCGATCATCGTTTTATACAAATAACCCAAATTATCTTCATCTAAATGTTCTTTATCGCTTTGCAGCATGGCTTTGAAAAACGGGTCGTTGGTATTTCGATAAAGGGCTGCAGGATCTTTCAGTGCAATTCCTTTTTTGGTTTGCCCTTTCATGGCCAGCGAGAGCGAATCATCAACTTCAATGGCCGTGTACGGAAACTTACAGGTTTGGCAATTGCTATCTAAATATCGGCCAATCCACCCGGTTGATAAAAACTGATTGCTATCGCTTCCTGTTTGCCAAATATCCATTGAGCGAAAATGCGAACGATCGGGATTTGGGTAGCCAACATCATTGATAATGGTCATCCAACCCTGATCATAAATTTCACGTAAAGCCTGCATATTCGGATTTAAGCCTTGCATATCATTCAGCTTAATTACTTCCTCAGGTTTAATTGCTATGCTTTTTCGCTTTTGATAATAAATATCGTTTCCAAAAGGTATAACAGTATTTAAACCATCGTTGCCACCAGAAAGCTGTACCACTACCAAATTTTTATATAAGCTAAGCTCATCCAAAGCCATTGCTTCGAGCGGTTTCATAAATGCCGGAACGAACAATGAGCCAGCGGCTACGAAACCAGTATTTCTCAAAAAATTTCTTCTGTCCATTTTAATAGTTCTTTACTTACGTTTTGGTAAATGATTTATGATTAAAGAAGGCCAAGACTATTCACAATCATGTTATTTTAACAAAGTTGATATTCGGGCATGCTGGTAATTTCTACGGCCGTGCTTCTTAATCCCTTATTATCGCTCACCATTTTAACAATTTTATCTGTCAGCCTAGGTTGCAATAAAAATTCAGTTAATTCGAGTGGTGTTAAACTTTTTGGAAGCGTATCTAAAAACTTCGTCCAATCTGCATTGGCATTAACATAGGATTTTGGTTTGCCATTATTTGCGTTAGTGGTGGCGGTTCTACTCAAAGCAATAACGGCCTCATCTTCAGGATCTGCTTTGCCGCTGAAATCGATCTCTCCGTCATTTAGCACCAGTGAAGGAATACGCATTCTTAGCATGAGCGAAGAACTATCAATCCAGTTTTGACCACCTGGCCAACCTGCCACATTTGGAGGATTAAATAAATATTGCCCCAGACTACTTTGCAGTTGAATTAGAACTGATGGTTTGTTATACGTTACAAAAAACTCACGGCTCAAACCAATCAAAAATTCTGCAGGAGATTTAATTTTAGTGCCCACATTCTCCAGACTGTAAAACCATTCAGAAGTAAACATTTTCTTCATCAACTCACTGATATCGTATTTCGATTGGTAAAAATGTTCAGCCAACTCTTTTACATGGGCTTCGTTAGGATTATCGTTCACAAAAAACTTATAAACTTTTCTGCTGATGAAAGAAGCTGTTTCAGGTTTTTCGAGGATAATATCAATAATGTTTTCACCTTCAAAATTTCCAATTTTCCCGAAGAAAGTTTTAGTACCATCATCGTGTTGGTTTTTTCTGAACAGGAAAGTTCCATCCTTATCGTAGGTCCAGCCTGTAAAAGATCTTGCCGATTCCTTTATATCTTTTTCGGTGTAATTACCCCTCCCCAAAGTGAAAAGCTCCATTAACTCGCGGGCAAAGTTTTCGTTTGGTTTACCTTTCTTATTCTGCTGGTTATTGAGATATTGCAACATCGCCGGCGATTTGGATACCTCTATTAAAAGTGTTCTGAAACTGCCTAAACCATGCTGCCGCTGAATATTGTTCAGCTGTTGCGCATACATCGGATTGTTATTCCGGCAGGCAAAGTGGCCATGCCAAAATAGGGTCATCTTCTCCCGCAAGGGTGTTTCGGTATTGATCATCTTACTGACCCAGGCTATGTTCAAATCTCGGCTAACCTCATTTTGCATTTGAACAATCTCCCGACGCATTTTTTTTTCCTCATCTGTCAAATCCTTTTTTGAATAAAGCCCAGCCTGTACGAGCATCTGCCTTTTGGATTCACTATCATTCACTAGCGTAATGGGATCATCTTTTTTTGAATTCTGGAGCAGAGCGTCCACCACTTTATTGATGTTTTTTTTGCTCAGTTTGCTTAAATCGGTATATGAAATACCGAAACCGGCTCTGTTGTAAAGATGCTTTACTTGGATAAAATTATCTTTAGCGCTCATAATCATAATGGACAATTTAACAGTATGACTTAATTAGAACGCTTAGGTTTAATGTTTGTTTTGTTTCTTATTTTTGCGCATGTTTTTCCAACTCTCTGAAGATGAACTTATTTTTCCTGATCCCCGCCTTGCAGAAGCCGATGGTTTGCTTGCTATTGGCGGAGATTTGAGTGTAGAAAGATTACTAAATGCCTATTCCAACGGGATATTTCCCTGGTTTAGTGAAGGAGATCCTATTTTATGGTATGCCCCGCTTGAACGCTGTGTGATTTTTCCTGCCAAGATAAAAATCAGTAAAAGCATGAAAAAGGTACTATCTGATGAGACTTTTGTAATTACTATTGATGAGGCTTTCGAGGAAGTAATTGTAAACTGTGCCAACACGCCGAGAAAAGGGCAAGATGGAACATGGATTACCAATGAAATGCAGGAGGCCTATATTAATCTCTATAAATTAGGATTTGCTCATAGCATAGAAGTATGGCTTGATAAAACTTTAGTTGGTGGTTTATACGGTTTGAAGATGAATAGTGTGTTCTGCGGCGAAAGTATGTTCAGCCATGTAAGCAACGCCTCAAAAGCCGCATTAATTTATTTAAGCAAGCTGAATATTGATTTGATTGATTGCCAGTTGCCGAATGATCATTTAATGAGTTTGGGGGCAGAAATGATCAGCAATGAAGCTTATTTAGAAATTTTGCAGCAAGAACAGCCTATATAAAAAAACCTGCAGAGTATAGCGCTGCAGGTTTTGATTTATAATTCTCTTACCCAAATGTTTCTAAAACTAATCGGAGGGCTTGGGTCGCCATGATCTTGTAATTTAATCGAGGCTGCACCATGTTTTTTGTATTCCGGAGCGCCAATCCATCTGGTCTCTCCTTTTAAAACGTAGTTGTTCTGAAGTAAAATACCATTTAAAAATACCGTAACCGAAGCTGGTTTCTCAACGGATCCATCAGCTTTGAAACGGGGAGCATTCCAGATGATATCGTAGTATTGCCATTCACCCGGTTTTTTATTCGCATTTGCCAAAGGGATACTTTGTTTATAAACGCTTCCGGTTTGTCCGTTTACATAGGTTTTATTATTGTAAGTATCCATAATCTGGATCTCATAACCATCATCGCCACCACCTGTAGAAGCTAAAAACACACCACTGTTGCCTCTAGCCTGACTTTCTCCAGATATGTTGGTTGGAATTCTCCATTCCATGTGTAGTTGATAATTCGTAAACTTCTTATTTGTTTCAATATTTCCGGTTCCTTTTTTCACGGTAAAAAAACCATCGTCAATTGTCCATGCAGCCGGTTTTGAAGGATCTTTAACTGAATGCCATTCATCCAGATTTCTTCCATTAAATAACACGATGGCATCTGAAGGCGCATCCTGAGGAAGATTTCCCGGGGTGACCACTTTCGGAACGGGTTCCCAGATTTCTGTTTTCGCTGCCTCTTTTGCCGGATCGGTTTTCTTTTCCTGTGCAAGTGCTGACATGCCAAATAATGTTGGAATAAAAAGTAATGCGTACTTGTTCATAATTGGTATTTAACTTTTTAAAGTTAACCAGTTTATTAAGAAATGGAAATTTCGTATTGAATTTATTACTACAAATCGCTTGAGATGATCGTTTCTTTGATAATGATCTCATCCGGTTCCAAATCTAATTCCTTTTGTTGCTCTGCCAAATCACGCATTGGACAATAACCGGTTAAACCACGATATAATAACCCGGCACCAACAGCTGCTCCGGTTACACCAATTACAGGATGCGAAAAAACACTGGTAATACCTTTAAATAATAAATAGCTTCCAACTATTCCTGAAAGGATTCTTTCAGATCTTGAAGTGTTTTGAAATAATTCGGGATATTTCCATGCCTCTTTAACATTGTTAAGGGCTGTATTTAAATTTTCATTTGTCATGATGGTAGATTTTATGTTTACCTAATAACAAATTGATCTTAATACAGTTTTAATAAAGATTTAGTAAAATTTATTTCAGCAAATCCCGTATATCGTCTTTACTCAATGATTTGAAGAAACTTTCTTCTGTGGTAATTAGCGAACTCGCCAGCGATTTTTTGCGGTTTTGCAACGCAAGAATTTTTTCTTCAACCGTATCTTTTGCGATGAACTTATAAATGAAAACTTTTTTGTCCTGCCCGATACGATGTGTCCTGTCAATGGCTTGTTGTTCTACCGCCGGGTTCCACCACGGATCGAGGATAAAAACGTAATCAGCCTGGGTTAAATTTAAACCTACACCGCCAGCTTTTATCGATATTAAGAATACTTTCAAATCGGTATTCTGCTGAAATTCTGAAACAATTTCACCACGGTTTCGGGTTGCGCCATCCAGGTAAGCAAAAGGAATGTTTTCGGCCTCAAAATGTTTCTTGAAAATATCCAGGTGTTTTACAAATTGTGAGAACACCAAAACCTTATGACCGCCTTTCAGAACATTATCAAGGGTATGGATAACATTTTCAAACTTTCCGGAATCAGACTCGTACTCGTTATCGATCATCACGGGGTGGTTAGCCAACTGGCGAAGCGCTGTTAAACCCTGTAAAAGCTGAACTTGTTTTTGAGCAAAAGTGCCATCATCCATGCTTTGCAATAAATCGTTTCGATATGCCGATTTTGTTTTTTCGTAATAGGCCGCCTGATTCTCACTCATGTCGCAGTAAATTACCTGTTCCGTTTTTGGTGGCAATTCGGCTGCCACCTGTTCTTTCGTTCTGCGAAGCACAAATGGCTTTATAATAGATTGAAGCTTACGGGCTTTCTCCTCGTCCTTTTTCTTTTCTATCGCCTGAACATATTCATCGTAGAAAAATGCCTGGGTGCCTAATAAACCAGGGTTGAGGAAGGTAAGCTGCGACCATAAATCGCCTACAGAGTTTTCAACCGGAGTACCACTTAAAATTAGCCTGTATTTGGATTTTAAACTTCTCACCGATTTGAAAGACTTTGAAGCCGGATTTTTAATATTCTGGCTTTCGTCCAGTATGACATAATTGAAGTAGAAATTTTTCAATTCTTCTACATCCACGCGAGTTACGCCGTATGTAGTAATCACGATATCGTAATTTGCGAAATTGGCCACATCCTTGTTTCGGTTACTACCGGTGTGGGCATATATTTTAAGTTTTGGCGTAAACTTTTTCGCTTCTGTTAACCAATTATAAATCAATGAGGTAGGCATGATAATTAACGAAGTTGCATGCAAACCCCTAGCCTGGTCATCTTCTTTCACTTTTTGCAGCATCGCCAGAGTTTGGATGGTTTTACCCAAACCCATGTCATCAGCCAGGCAGCCGCCAAAATTATATTCCCGTAAAAAACTAAACCAGTTATAACCTGCCTTCTGATAATCACGCAAACTGCCTTTAAAATTGATGGGCATTTGTGTATCGGCAATATCTTCGAAATCAGTTAAACGTTGAAGTTTACGCTCTAAAGTCACATTTGCTAAGCTATCTTCAGCTAAATCGTTAATTAAACCAATATGGTGTTTCTTAAGCTTCAGGTTAGCACCTGTTTCCGCAAGACTAAACAAACTACCATATTGCGTAAACCATTTTTCCGGAATGATGGCCACCTCGCCATCGGGCAATAAAAACTCACGGCGTTTATGTAAAATGTGTTGTTTTAAAGATAAAAATGGAATCTGGTATTTCCCGAACCACACCACGGCGTTGATATCAAACCAATCGTTACCTTCTTTAACTTCTAAATCTATTTTATTGGCACCAAAAACGAAACGTTTCTGCCCTGTTGATTGCTCAATTTCAAAACCTGCAGCCTGCAGTATTTCAATATGCTCGTTTACCCAGTTAATTGCGGCATAACTTGGATTTTCCTCCTCCGCGGCAACCTCGAGATTGCTAAAAAGCGAACTTGTTTTTTTTAACCCCAATGATAACAGCAAATTAAACTGCTTCTTTTCCCAGTCTGCCGATCTTTTAATGCGGTGGAAAATATAATTATCAGCAGTTTTTTCTAAACGTACCGTTACTTTATGTGCATTTTCTACCGGAAAAGTATATTCACCGTACTTGAAGAATAACTGTATTTGTGATAGCCCACCATCAACATATAAAACTTTAATTACCGGTGTGGCTTCAAACTGCTCTGTTCTGATTTCAAATCCCTCGGCATAAACATGATGCTTTTCAATCAATGGTGCTACAAATTTTTCAAAATAAGTTGCTTCAGTTGATTTTGGTATGGCAATATATCGTTTAGCTAAAAATGGCTGGAGTTTTTTTCCTTCAATATCCTGATCAAAAAAGTAAAGCACATCATTTAATAATAACCATGCAGGTTTATTGCTAATGATTTGCGCTTCCTTGAACATGAATTCGATCCGGAGGTTTTGATATTTGATGGTCGGAAAATACCTGGTTTCGGTTTCATTTCTACGAAAATGAAAAAGGATTGACGCGGGTTCGGTTGCGAGTTCTATTTTACGCTCTACCGGCCAACCGTCTTTATCCATTACATAAAGCTCATTTTTTATTTTAAGTATCTCAAGCGCTTCCGCGAGTTTCTTCTCAATTTTTGGCCGTACATTTTCATAAAACTTGGTATCGAAAATCTTTGTAAAAAATTCGGTTGGCCTGATTAACTTTTTGTAAAATTTTTTGATGATCGAATCTTGTTCAATATCGTCTAAAATCTTAATTAGTTTATAATCGGTATCGGTCAGGCAGGCGCCGAATTCTTCAGCCGTATGCGTAAAAATTCGTTGATAGGTAAATGAAAAATCACCTTGCGGATTTAACTGAACAATGTGAGGTTCAATTAAATAGCCTAAATACTCATGTTTGCACAAGGAGTACACCACTTTACAAGCTTTAGAACTATCGACGCGTAACATTGATGGGAAATAAAATTTTTATAAGCTACCCGCTTAAAAAACTCTAAACTTACAATATTTTAGGATTACATCAAAAGAAGTGTAACATTTTTAGGAAAGAAAGATAATAGCGTTTAAACCTGTTTAAGGACATTATTGACTAATCACGATATCATACTTGTGCAGTAAGCCACCCAATCCTGCCTGCGAAAATCTGGCTTTTTTGATGCGGTTTTTGTCTGGATCGATGGAAAAGTTACTGGCGCTTCTAAAATCAACTTTTTCCAAAATCGTCCTATCGAAAGTTGCTCCCGATAAATCACAGTTTTCAAAAGATGAGTTGGATAAATCACTTTCAGAGAAATCAACTTCTTGCAACTGCGTATTTTTAAAGGAAGTTTTTTTTAGTTTAAGCTTGTAAAACGAAGAGTGATCGAGTTTGCAGTTATTGAAAGTGAAGGCTAAGCCGAAATCATTACAGTTTTCAAAGCGTAAACCTAACATTTTGCAATCGCTGAAATGAATATCGTTTAGCGCAGTTTTGGTTAAGCTTGCCATACTCAAGTTACAGGCATTGAATTCACAATCAAGAAACTTTACACCACTTAAATCAGAATTAGCGAAATTACAATTGATGAACTTGCAGTTCTCATATTCTGCCTTTGGCAAAGCCCTTATGCTGAAATCTTCTCTATCAAATGTTTGCTCGGCGATATAATTTTCGGACATTGGAAACCTTCGTTATGCATGCGAAGATAAAAATTATACCTTATTTTTTGTCCGTTGATTAATCATTTTCTACAAATGACCAGTTGATTTTTAACAGCTTGGTATACTGCCAAAAACAAAAAACCCTGGTGTTTTGCACCAGGGTTGGATATATAATGACCTCATAGGTAGAGGGAATTTTCAAATATTATCCTTGTGTTTTTGCTGTGTTTTTTAAAGCATCGTTAGCAACGATTACAATTTCTACACGACGGTTAGCTGCACGACCTGCATCAGTTTCATTATCTGCAATTGGTTCTGCAAAACCTTTACCAATTGTTACTAATCTTGAAGCCGGAACACCTTGTGAAACCGCATAAGCTTTAACAGCTGCTGCTCTTCTTTCTGACAATCCTTGGTTATATTGTTCAGTACCACGGCTATCAGTATGTCCAATTACTTTAATATCAGTATCCGGATATTGATTTAGTGAAGCAGCTAAACTCTGAACATTTGTTTTTGCAGCATCTTTAAGCGCTGTTTTATCAAAGTCGAATAAAATTCCGCTATCAAATTTTACAATGATACCTTCTCCTTCGCGAATAACTTCAGCATTAGGAATTGCTTTCTGAATTTCTGCAGCCTGTCTGTCCATTCTACGACCAATAAAAGCTCCAGCTGTACCGCCAATAGCACCACCAATTAATGCACCAACAGCCGTATTACCAGCTTTTTTACCAATTAATGCACCAACAACACCACCTGCAGCAGCACCAATACCCGCACCTTTTTGTGTTTTAGTTAAACTATCACAACTTTGGAATGCCATTGAACCTACCGCTAATCCTATACTTAATGTTGCTATTTTTACTTTTGAAATACTCATAATAATCTAGATTTATAATTCTACAACACGTATTCAAACACAATGCCAAAAAACATCCTGTTGAAGTTTTAATTAAATTTTAATGTTGCGACCTACTCAAAAAAGTTGTTGAGCATAAAAAAAGAGCTTCTGTTAAGTGAAGCTCTTTTAGATTGTATCATTCTTAGTACAAATGTTAAGCAGAAAAATAACTCTCTAATTCTTTAAGTGTATTTTCATCTGTTGCAAAATCTTTGATGATTCGGCCTTTTTCAACCAGAATTATCCGATTGCACACGTCTGTTACATGATTTAAGTCGTGGCTGGAGATGAAAGTGGTCATATTGCCAGGATATTCCTTCAATAATTTTTTTAATCTAATTTGCGTCGTTGGATCAAGGTTGGCAAACGGCTCATCCAGAATAAGTAGTTCGGGCTTTTGCATCAATGCCGCAGCAATACCTACTTTATTTTGGTTGCCTTTGCTAAAATCGCGGATATATTTCCCACTATTTAATATCTCACCATTAAAAAACTCCCCATATTGAGTCAAATAAGTCCCTACATCAGCTACGCTCAAATTATTTAAGCTACCAATAAATGTGAAATATTCTTCAGGTGTGAGGTAATCGATCAAAAAGCCTTCATCTAAAAAAGAAGCTGTATAATCTTTCCAATTGTCACCGTTCATTACGTTTTCGCCTTTTGATAAAACGACACCTTCTGTCGGGCGGATCAAATCCAGTAACATCCTGAAAAATGTTGTTTTTCCGGCACCGTTATTTCCGACCAAACCAATCGTTTCGCCTGGTTGAATTTGTAGGTGATTAATGTTTACAACTGTTTTGTCGCCGTAAACTTTCTTCAAACTTTTTATTTCAAGTATCATAATTATTCTCTAAAGCCTTCGGCTATTTTATAACGTTGTTTTTCAAATTTTGCTGTGATCAGGTTAACCCAGAAACCCCGCATCAATAGGTTAGCTAATCCAAATATGCCAACTGCAAACAATCCCCAATAGGGTTTATCTGTTAAACCAAATGGCAGATAAATTAATATGGGAAGCAACAGAAACGGAAAACCCAATATCCACTGCGTGGCGCCTACGCCTTGCCAGTTAAAACTTGCGCTTTTATTGATTTCTAATCGTTTGTAATTTAACGTTGCAAAGTATAACACGATGACCGTTCCAAAACCAATGTTGTATAAAAAGGCCGCCAGATGAAGTAACAATAGTTTTGGACTTAAAAATCCGTAGAAACTAGCTAACAAAGTAATGATGATAGAGGCAATTGTGAAGAGTAAAAACTTTGCTTTTATAAAATTTTTCAAATCAATTTTGTTGGTGAGTAAGCCATCGAAATGAGCACTTTGCCAGGCAAACATAAACTGCCCGTAGGTTAAGATTGAGAAACCCGTCATGAAGATCGCCGCAAAAATCATCATCCCAAAAGAATCGGCATCGATCATAGGTTTTTTGTAAAAAAGAAACCCATAAAACAGGAAAAGAAATCCCATAAGCACCGAATTTCGAGGTCGTTTATGGCGAATAACCAGTTTTAATTCTAGTGCCGCTAACTCTCCAACCTTTCCAAAACGATTTAAGAAGGCATAGTCTGTACTTACTTTTTTCTCCTGTTTGGAACCAAGTTCTTCGATATACAAATTGCTACGTAAAAAACTGGAGTTAATATAGAATGCCACAAAAGCCGCTAGGGTGAAACCAAATCCCAAATACGGCCTTTCTCCAATGGCACGGAAAACAAAGTCAGATACGTTGATTAACGAAATAACTTTAAAATACTCCAGGGCGGCAAAAATGGCAATAACGATAATGCCACCTAGCGTGAAAAGCAAATTTGTAATTGATTTTCTTTTGATATAAAGGATGAGGTAATTGTTAAATAAAGTAATTGAAATAATGGAAACAATATACATAATAGCAGCAAAACCGCCGTATTCATCGATAATCTCCATGAAAATGAAAGGGAAAGTGTGTACGT
>NZ_AJLG01000140.1 GCF_000258495.1 Pedobacter agri PB92 | reverse complement strand
CCTTTAACACTGAGCGTATATAAATTATCCTGATCAGCAAAATCATCAACTCCGGCTTTAGATGTGGTTTTTACCACCACGATTCTGCCATTGAAAATACCCTGATGATTCGCTTTATCGATAAAATAATCAGGCAAACCGCGTAGCAAAACGCCGGTACCAAACTGAATTACCTTTTCTGGCAACTCCAACATTTCAGCAGTTGGTTTAATTACCTTTTCTCCGCTGATATTTTTTAAATTTTCCTTGTTTAAAAGCATGTTCTTGAGATTTCCGTCAATGACGAGTTATACTTTATTACTTCCCGTTTATGGCTAACCACTTCGGATATTCTTTTTCTATAATTTTTTGCCCCCAGTTACCGTACCAGGCATAACCATTCCGTCTTTCTGCACTGAGTTCTTCCAGTTTCGATTTAATACTGTTATCACGATCGCCAAAAATGGGAACGTTTTTCTCCAAATCGTAAAAACGGGCCCAGGCCATACTGGTATTATCAGCAATTAAGGATGCTGTTCTTCCCTTTTCTCGTACGAAACGAAAACCTGATATTTTATAAGTATCGAACCATTTTACTGCTGCTGCAACAGATTTTTTAACATCTGCTGATGGATTTTTAATCCCCATCAAAAAGCGAACAATGCCAGCGGATTCACCTGTAGCTAAAGATGCAGGTTCAAAGGCCCTCGCTTTTGCAGGCAACATCGAATCTTTATCATATTGCGCTGCCCAGATGGTTAATTCACCTTTTTGCTTTACCTGGGTTTTCAAAATGCAATCGATGCCTTTTGCTACCGCCTTTTCTGCCTTTTTAATGTATTCCGGATTGACTACTTCAAAATCATTTTTCTTTGTGGCGATGTCCTGGAGGATATCTAAAACGTTGATCATCGCATCATCATTGTAAGTGATTTCTGAACGGTATGAAGATTGATCAGGATAATATTGCGGCCAGCCACCATTTGCATATTGTGCTGCCAAAATATAATCCAAGCCTTTTTCTGCTGCTGTTAAGTATGCTTTGTTTTGTGTTTTCTTATAAGCTTTTACCAGGTAAACCACTTCTCTGCTGGTTGCTTTGTTGTCGAAAGTAGCATGCAGATCTTTGGTTGCTTTAATTTTTGCAAGCAATTCTGGTGTTAAACTGGCGCCGTAATTCACCACGCTTTTGTCTTCCAGTTGCTTCGGCCAACCGCCATTTCCTAACTGATACACCAACATTTTTTCTGCAGTAGAATCTGTTGGGAGCTGGGCATAACAAGAAATTAGCAAGCTGCTGCAGGCAATGGTGAGTAATATTTTTATTTTAGTCATGTTTGTTAGCTCTTGTTATTATAAAGCAATATAAATTCCTTGAATCGGCGAAAATTTAAGTCAATAGCATAATTTTGGCTAAAGCCGATATCCAAATCTTTTGAACAGGCAGCTAAAGCAGCCTGCAATGAATTCAAGTATTTCCTTATATTGCCGTTGGTTTTAACCAACGGATTATTTTTATTTCTTTCCCGGAACCTGCTTAATCAGCCAGTTCACCAAATCATTTGTGGCTTTATAATTTTCCAAATCTTCCGGCAGTTTTCTGCCATCGATATATTCATTGTAAAACCATGGATCGCCAACCGCGAAAACGGTTCCTTTACCATATTTTGCTGTCGCGATAATCACATCGCCATTATCTGTTAAAGCTGGAACCGCAGGACTTTTGGCAACTATGGTCGATATCTCTTTGATGTAAACCTTTTTCGCTGTTTTAAAAATGGCATTTCCAGCAGGGATTTTAACCGCTCCCTGCTCAAAGTTTGAACCCTGAACTTTGTTGCGGCTATCCTCATTGAATTTCATTCCGAACAGTTCTGGCAAGGTATTGAATTTGGTAATCTCGCAATTGCCAGCATCATTTAACAGGAGTACCAAAACACCACCAGCTTTAACCCATTCTGCAATTTGCTTGGCGTGGTCAGCATTCATGAAATTAGGGTTAGCCGTTTCCTTTTGCGTATCAGGATCTACGATAATATAAATGTTGCTGCCTTTTAAGTTTGCGGTAGTAGGTGCTGATTTTAAAGTAGCCGTTTTTACGCCGGCATCATTAAATACTTTGCCAAATAAAGAAAAACCATTGTTATCATCTTCCTCCCATAAATAGTGGAATGGAATTTTATCGCCTGTTGGGCCAGTCATGTATTCGTTGTTGAAGAAGTTATCAACGGTTACCGTTAATCCTTTTCCCGGTTTTGGCAAAGTCGCAACTTCCATTTCGGCCGCTGCACAAATAAATGCACCCATTCCTTTCGGATCATTTGTAATTACTTTCTCGCTGATGTAATACTCAAAACTTCCATCGCGGTATCGTGGTTTTCCGCCTAAGCCAGAAACTGAAACCGTTTTGGTAAGGTTGATGCGTTCGTTACCCGCCTTTTCAACAAATTCCTTTTTTAAGCCAGCATAACCTTTATTCGCGGCAGCCATGAAAGATTGTGGCAACCAACCATTGCGAACACCTTTTGCCAGGCCATAAACAAACATGCTTGATGCTGAACTTTCCAGGTAATTTCCTTGTCGCGTTGGCATATCTAAAATATCCCACCAAACGCCCGATTTTGAGTCCTGGTATTTTACGGTCGCTGCTGCTGTGCGGTTTAAAATCGCTAACAACTCTTTATATTTAGGATGTTCTTTCGGAAAATTATCCAACACATCAACTAAGGCCATAATGTACCAGCCCATTGCTCTTCCCCAGAAATTCGGTGAAAGACCGGTTTTTTTATCGGCCCACTTCTCTTCCCTGCTTTCATCGTAGCCATGGTAAAGCAAACCTGTTTTGGCATCCCGGGCATTTTTTTCCATCCAGATAAACTGATTGGCGATATCATCAAAATCAGCATCCTTTTTCATCAGCTTCGCATATTCTGCATAAAAAGGCTGCCCCATGTATAATCCATCTAACCACATTTGGTTAGGATAAATTTTCTTATGCCAAAAACCACCTTCTTTAGTCCGTGGTTGGGTTTTAATTTGGTTGTATAATTTATTAACCGCTAACAAATATTTTTGCTGACCAGTAACTTTATACAACAATAATAAGGCACGGCCATTTTTAATGTTATCGATATTAAAATCTTCTGATTTATAGGTAGCGATGTTTCCTTCTTTATCCAAATAAGCATCCATTGAACTTTGAATGTACTTGAAGTATTTACCATCGCCAGTATTGCGCCAAACCGCTGCAGCACCTTCCAAAACCACACCCATATCGTACGACCACCTCGGGCCTTTTGGCCCTTTTAAAACGGTAGTATCTTGCCACAAAGTTTCCATGGCAGTAAGCGTCAACTGCTCAGAAAGTTTCTTTTGTGCAAATAAACTTTGAGCTGAAATGGAAAAACCCAATAACGCAACGGCTGTATATAAAAGTGATTTCTTCATGTTCTTATTTTGAAATTTCCAAAGCTTTTTTAGCTACTTCAGTACCGATATTTGATTGTTTTTTGGCTTGCGAAACATTCGTTCCTGAAACTTTAACAGCCTTGGTTTTTTCACCCGTAATATCAAACAATAATGCCGAACCATCTTTGTATTTAAAACCATTAAAGTTGATGTTGTTTCCATTCTGGATTTTTACAACCGGATTGGTATCATCGGTAATCACGTTTACGTTTTTCAAATAAATACCTGTTCCCTCGATAATTTCAACGCCTTTTTTTGCCTGAATGGTAACGTTTTCTAAGTAAATATCTTTAATATTCATTTCAGGCAATCCACGTACGAAAATTGCTTTTTCCGCACCATTGGCTACCACATCTTTGATATAGATGTTTTTAAACTGAGGTGTTGCCTCCGTAACAGGAACTACAACTGTTTTAATCGCTTCGCGTTTTTCTCCCGCCAAAACGATTGGATCAACTGCAGCATAATACATGTCGAACAAAATGGCCTCGCCCGGAATATCAATCATGTTGATGTTATTGATGTAGATATCTTCCACCACACCACCACGACCGCGGGTAGTTTTAAAGCGGATGCCGATATCAGTGCCAATGAATGAGCAATCGTAAACCCAAATATTTTTGGCGCCGCCACTCATTTCACTTCCCACAACGAAACCACCATGAGCATGGTAAACCACATTATTTCTGATAATTACATTTTCAGTTGGCTTTCCACGTTTACGACCAGCCTCATCCCTGCCAGATTTAATGCATATTCCATCATCACCAACATCAAAAGTGCTGCCTTCAATTAATACATTTTTGCAAGATTCTACGTCAACCCCATCGCCGTTTTGTGCAAACCAAGGATTTTTAACCTGTAGATTTCTCAAGGTTAAATCTTCGCAAAGTAAAGGATGCAAATTCCATGCAGGTGAATTTTGAAAAGTTACGCCTTCTAAAAGAATCTGTTTGCAATTGGTTAACACCAACAAATTCGGGCGAAGAAAATCTTTAATGCTTTGTAAATCTGCAGCACTTTGGCCTGCCGCAACCACGCCAGCGTTTTTGGTTTTCGATCCTTTAAAAGTTTTCTCTGATGGATACCACATTTTGCCGTCTTCGCTTACCAAACCACCAGATGTAGTTAATTTTTTCCACTGCGATTCGGTTAGTTTATCCCGTTTAACCATGCGCCAGGCACCACCATTTCCATCGATAATACCTGATCCTGTAATGGCTATATTTTGCAAATCAGTGCCAGAAATAGGACTTTGATTTCGCCATGCCGGCTGACCTTCCCAATTTCCTTCTACTAATTTATATTGATTAAAATCATCGGTAAACTGAAGCAAAGCATCGCGTTTCAAATGTAAATTTACATTGCTTTTTAATTCGATAGGGCCAGTTAACCATAATCCACCAGGAATTAAAACCACACCGCCACCTTTCTGGCTCACTGCCGCAATTGCCTTGTTAATACTCTCGGTATTCATTGAAACGCCGTCGCCTTTCGCACCAAAGCTTACAATACTTGTCGTATCAGCTTTAATATTTACCTGCTTTATAACAGGCATACTGGTTTTCTGCTGTGCCATTGCTGCACCAGCCGAAAACAAAAAAATACATGCGAGGGCTATTTTAGAACGGTATAAATGACCAGAAATATGTTTCATTACTTGCGCTGTTAAATTATACTTGGTTATCGTAATAACAAGTGTACGTTGTTTGCCGCTAAAAGCGAAGAGAAATCTATGCAAACGTTGCCGGAAAACTAAGCAGGAATGAGTCGTAAATCAGTCATTTACCAATTGTAAATCAAAGAGTTGCCTTCATTATTTTCTTTCCGGATTCCATCGCCGGAAAACGTTTTCCAAAATGTAACTTTTATACTCGTTTTCAGTAAGTTGATGAGACCAGGGAACCCTGTTTTTTGATTTTGCACCCTTGCCGCTGCTATTGTATTCAGCATAATAGGCCGTTTGCTCATTGCTTTCCTTACCCCAGTTGTTCCAGCCATCCGGGCGGATAAAATCTGGCAATTCACAATTTAAAAAAACAACTTTGGCGAAAGGCCTCCATGGGCGACCGAGGTAAAAACTATTTATTGGAGCATCGCCTTTAATTTTACACTTGTTAAAAATGTAACCGTATTTGGTGGTATCGGCTGTAGAAGCGGCAGTAATATAGCCTTGTTTCTTGCAAAAAAGGGTGCAATTTTCAAACCATGCTGTTGCGGCACCGAAGATAAAATCAACCGTTCCTTCAATGTAACAGTCTTTAAAATATTGACGGTTATTTGCGCCGTAGGTATAAAGGGTATCCTGAAAACCGAGAAACCGGCAGTTGGTAAAGGTTGATTTATCGCCACCTGCCCAAACGGCTACCGCTTGCCCTACCGGACCAGATGAATTTTCAAAGGTGATGTTTTCAGCAGAAAATCCTTCGCCATAAATGTAAAAGCTTGATGATCCTGATGTTCCTTTTTCCTCTCCGAAAGTATTTTTCTTTTGTGCCCAGTCGTCATAAGTTAAAATGGTTTCGTTTAAACTCTCCCCAATAAATTTCACATTCTTTTTTGACGCAGCAAGAATCAACTTTTCTTTATAAACCCCTTTTTTAATAAAAATCGAAGTAACTTTATTTCTAAAATCAGGCACTGCATTAATCGCCTCCTGCACCGTTTTAAAATTTCCGGTTCCATCGGCTGCTACAACAAAATCGGCTTTGGTTTCAAACGCATTTGCGGTGAACGAGATTATTATAAAAAATAAAATAATTGCTTTCATAAATCTGGTTAGGCTTAAATTAACATCGCCCAAATAAAAGTATAAAACTTCGAAACGGAGTTATAGTGGAAATGATTTGATGAACAAGTTTAAGCACCAAGCCACAGTGAAGCAGAGGAAAAATGGCGCCAGAACCGCGTAAACCATCACGGGAACGATTGCACACTAAAATTTTGGCGAAAGTTAAAAAAGGCTTAATCTTGTTAATAAAGCAAAAGTTATCGTGCTGCACAATATCTTGATCGCTTTTCTAACCAATAAAGATTGATCATGAAATTTCTATTATCTTATATTTTCACGTCTGGTGTTTGCCTAAGCTGTTTGGCACAAGCACCTCAACCTAATTACGTTTCAAAAGTTTGGGTTGCTGATCAAGGAAATGGAACCTTCAGAAACCCGGTTATCAACGCTGATTATTCTGATCCAGATGCCATTCGTGTTGGAGATGATTTTTACATGATCGCTTCCAGCTTCGATGCCATTCCAGGATTGCCGATTTTACATTCAAAGGATTTAGTGAACTGGAAAATTATTGGCCATGCTTTGCAACGTCAACCGCCTTTTGAGCATTTCGAAAAAACGCAGCATGGAAACGGTGTTTGGGCACCATCTATCCGTTACCGCAATGGCGAATTTTACATCTATTATCCTGACCCTGATTTTGGAATTTATGTTACCAAAACGAAAACAATCACAGGAGATTGGTCTGTTCCAAAATTGGTTGCTGCAGGCAAAGGCCTGATTGATCCTTGTCCGTTTTGGGATGAAGATGGAAAAGCTTATTTGGCTTATGCCTATGCAGGAAGCAGAGCCGGAATCAAAAGCGTTTTGGCCATCATGCCATTATCGGCAGATGGTTTAAAAGCGACAGAAACCGGAAGAATTGTTTATGATGGACATGAATTAGATCCTACAATTGAAGGGCCTAAGGTGTATAAACGAAACGGATATTATTATTTGTTTGCTCCGGCAGGAGGCGTTTCTACCGGATGGCAGCTGGTTTTGCGAAGCAAAAATATTTACGGGCCTTATGAAAGGAAAGTGGTTATGGACCAGGGAAAATCTGCTGTAAATGGTCCGCACCAGGGCGCCTGGATAAATACCCAAACGGGAGAAGATTGGTTTCTGCATTTTCAGGATAAAGATGCTTATGGGAGAGTGGTTTATCTACAACCCATGAAATGGGTGAATAATTGGCCTGTTATCGGAATAGACAAAGATGGAGATGGTATTGGTGAACCCGTTTTCACCTACAAAAAACCAAATGTTGGTAAAATTTATCCAATTGTAACTCCTGTGGAAAGTGATGAATTTGGATCTGCTCAATTAGGTTTGCAATGGCAATGGCAGGCTAATCCGCAAGCTACCTGGGCTTTTACAGATGCAAACAAAGGTGTACTGAAACTTTATACGGCTAAAATCCCTGAAGAAGCCAAAAATCTTTGGGACGTTCCTAACTTGTTAATGCAAAAGTTTCCCGCAGAAGAATTTTCAGTGACGACTAAAGTTAACTTCAAGCCCAATCCAAAATTAGAAAACGAGCAGACCGGTTTGGTGGTGATGGGCAGAAGTTATACCAAAATCAGTATCAAAAGTAAAAAAGATGGCCTGTACCTGATGTTCGGTCTTTGCCAAAATGCCGATAAAGGAAAAGAAGAAAACGAAAAAGAAATAGCAAAGCTGAAATCAGGTAATGTTCAACTTAGGGTGAGGGTTTCGAACGGTGCAAAATGCCAGTTCAGTTATAGTGAAGACGGAATTAACTTTACCAATGTTGGCGATGAGTTTCAGGCAACTGCCGGACAATGGATCGGTGCCAAAGTAGGAATATTTGCGATAAGAGATACCCAAACCAATGACTCCGGCATTGCCGAATATGATTGGTTTAGGGTGGAGAAATGATGATTTAAACCTCCTGGTTGGTGGGCCGCCAACCAGAAGGAAAAAACTGGTAATTAACCAACCGTCAATTTAGACGTGATTGCAATCCTGTTCCAGGCATTAATGGTTACAATGGCCATAATAATTTGCGATAAGGTTTTTTTATCAAAAAAACCAGCAGCTTTTGCATAGGTTTCATCTGAAACATGGTTGCCTATTAACGTAACTTCTTCGGTTAAAGCCAGCACGGCTTCTTCTTCTTTTGTAAATAAAGTAGTTTCTCGCCAGGCATTTAGCAAATATAAACGCTGTTCTGTTTCGCCGATTTTACGGGCATCAGCTGAGTGCATATTTAAGCAAAATGCGCAACCATTTATCTGCGAAGCACGCATTTTAATCAGTTCTAAAAGGATAGGATCTACGCTACTGGCTGATAAATATTTCTCTAAACCATACATGGCTTGGTAAGCTGCTGGATCTGCTTTTTGGATGTTGATTCTATTTTCCATTCTTATTGTTTTTTGATTACGATGTAAAGTTCCACATCCTGATCATCAAAAAACTTAATGTAGTTTAAGAAATGAGTTTTACCCTAAAGTTTTCAACATTTTCTCGTTAAAACGAAAAGCCGGGTGCAGCCCGGCAAGTAACGTTTTCTGTGCAGTAACCTTTTTGCGCCGTTTCTGGTTAAACCTATTTTTTAGCCCTGATTTTGCTTAAAAACTCTGGTGTAAAGCCGAGATATGAGGCCAGCATATATTGCGGCACCCTTTGTACAAATTCGGGGAATAGCTTGTTAAAGTTGGTATAACGCTCCTCAGCGGTTTGGCTATACAAGTATTTGATGCGGATTTGCGAAGCCTGATGCAGTTTCTGATAAATAGACCTGAAGTATTTTTCCAGCTTGGGTATTTTTGCTAACATTTCATCGTAGTGCCGGTGTTCAATTGCAATTACTTCCGTTTGTTCGGCAGCCTGAATATAAAAATCTGATGGTTTTTGAAAGATGAAGCTGGTAAGGTCAGAAATCCACCAATTTTCAATGGCGAACTGAGTAGTTTGTTCAGCGCCTTTAATGTCAACGAAATAAAGCCTTAAGCAACCTTTTACCACAAAATAATTTGCCCGGCAAATATCACCTACTTCGTGTAAATAAGCTTTCTTTTTAAACGAAAATGATTTGAGTAGCGATGCGAGAATTTCTTGCTCCTCACTACTCAAATCGATAAATTTATTGATGTGATTGTAAAGTGCGCTATACATTTTTGAGAATACAATTATGCTAAATTAAACATAATTATAGATCAAAAAGCTATAACGAAAAAGCTTTAAAAATAGGATGTGCGTATTCGCCCCAGTTTTTCATTGCCGAAAGTAATATTGCTTTCAAACCCTTATTATCTGTAGGTTTGCCCTTCACTGGCGCAGTTAAATCCTTTTCTGGTACCGTTGTTTCAGTAACTTTTGTGGCAAACCACGTTACGTTTTCATGAGGTAATGCCAAACCTAAAATCATCCCCGGCAAACCTGTAAAAGTTTCTGGACCACCGGAAACTGCGATTTGGTTGGAATAATAAGCTACAACGTAAACAGAATCCATAATAATGGCATTTGCCCGGCGACATTCGTAACCGGCGATGTCACGTGTCTCATCAGTTATTTTCCAGTTGATTTTACGCACACTATCTTTTACCAGATAAACATCCTCATAAACATTTTTCTGTATGATGCTGCTCTGGGCATCAAAGTTTGTAGCAACGGTATTTTTTAAGTCGGCAAGCACATCTGTACTTAACCAATTATTGTTCATGGGTTCATCAACAGTTGGCCATTTATACAAGCTTTTATCTTTGTTAAAGTTCAGTATGCTTTTCGCTACCTTAAACTGGGGATTGTTTTTTTTATATTGATCAAAGGCAGGATTCAGATATGTTTCATTATCCTTATTAATTTTCTTTTTGATTAAGGCATACATGTTCGACCTTTTTTCAAATTCGATGATGCCGTTTTGTACGAAATGCACATTTTGTGCCTGTAGTGTTTTGCTGATGAAAATAACAGCAAATAAGGTGATATATTTAAGTGTAGTTTTCATGATGATTATTTTTGAGTTTTAATACCGCCGCCCATTTTGTTGAAATCCCAAATTACGGAGAATAAAAAGTAACGCCTGATGGTGGTGTAGCTGCTCTGCGTAATATTTCCATTGTAAGCTGTTCGGTCGAAGCCAACGTTTTGATTCAGGATGTCGTTAACCGTCATCATCAGTTTCAGATTTTCTGATTTGAAAAACTTTTTAGTTATTGAGGCATTCCAAAGAAAACGAGAGAAGGTTTCGTTGAAAGTTTGTGTGGTTCCACGGTATTCGTATTGTGCATCACTTGATAATTCGAATTTAGCCGGAAGTTGAACATTACCGGAAGCATATCCATTCCAGCCCCAACCGTCGCTATTTCCAAAGCTGCCAATACTAGCTCTTGATACATTATAAGTTGGTCCGCTGTTGATATAGAAACTATACTTTTTCTCTACATACTTATTCAAATTAATACCCAGGTTATAGCTGTAGTTTTTAGTGTTGTTTAAATCCTGATTGATATAGTTGTATGATGAGCTACCATTTCCACTTAAACTAATACCTGCGTTTAAGTCAATGCCCTTTATTTTTCTGCTGGTTTGAGCATATGCATAAAAATTAGTAGCCATTTTATCATTGATGTTTACCGATCTGTAAGTACTTCTGCCAGTTAATGCATCTGTAGATACATCGCTTACAATTGGATTAGCCGTGAAACTATAGGATGCATTTAACCAAATGGATTGATTGGTTAATACTTTGTATGAGTTAAAATTGGCGTTGATATTACTTCTAAAAGAAGGTCTTAAATCTGGATTACCCAACGAAATATTTAATGGATCGGTATTCACCCTGATTGGTTGAATTTGATCTAATGAAGGCTGATTCGTATTACCATTATAGCTTAAGCGGAATGATTTCTGTTGCGAGAACCGATACTGATAAGAAGCTTGTGGCATGTAGTTTACAAAATCCCGGTCGTAAGTTCTGTTGTTGTAAAGATCGGTTTGCTTAAAATTAACTCCACTAAACTTTGAACCGAAGTTGATAATGGTTTTACCTTTTTTATAGTTAAAGATAGCGCCACCCTGATTGATGATTTGATCCAGTTCATAATCATTACTGAATTCTGTATCTAAAATATCATAATTGCCACTGCCCGATCTGTTAAACGATTTGCGGTCTGATTTTCCGTTCATCAAGCTTAAACCATAATTTACAATCACCGTTAAGGTTTTGGATAATGGTTCAGTGTAAGCCAAATTAGATTTGAAAGCACTGTTGGTGATGTCGTTTACTTTATATTGATTGATTAAGCTGTCTCTTCTGCCGGTGGTTTCAAAATAACTGTTTTCTGAATTTAAATAACCATCGCTATTGCTCTTCGAAATGGCCTGGTTAAAGTTTAATGATAAAGTTCTGCCTTTTTTCTGAAAGCGTTTTGTAAATAAGGCATTGGCATTAAACATCTGCTCATCCACTTTATTGGTAAGTGTTCTGTTGGTGGTATTCAGCAAACTATCGAGCCCGTTTCTGCTTGAGGTATTGTATTGATTATAGGTATTGCTCTTTTTTAAAGTTCCATCAATGTTAACTTTTAAGGTTAAAGTCGAATCTAACTTGACCTCATAGGTTGCATCCAACTTTTGTCTGAACATATCGTTGTCATTGTATTGATCAGATACGTTATTGATTACGCCCGAACTCAAGTTGTTTTGACTAATGGTGTTCCGATTACCGCTAACCCTGATCGAACCTATTTTATAATTGGTATTTAATGATTCTTTGTCTTTGTTCCATTTGCTATCAAAATGCAATCCCCCGGTTCGGGCAACTGGCAAGCCCTGGCCATTGTACTGACCGTCGTAACTGTCAAAGTCATCAGAGCCACCACTGCTGAAGTACATTCCACCATCATCGGTCATAGTCATACCGCTCGACCCACCATATTTATCTCGATCGTCCCAACCCAAACCGACAGTTCCGGTATTTCCGAAGATACCATAGGCAGAAAATTTCTTTTTGCCCCAAAACTTGTTGAACATCAATTGGCCGGTGTAAAAATCATCAGTTCCATAACCTGCCTGTGCTTTTCCGAAGTAACCGTTTTTCTTGTCTTCTTTAAGTTTAACGTTTAGCGTTTTTGTTTTTTCGCCATCGTCAATCCCCGTAAAGCTGGCCTGATCGCTTGCTTTATCATATAGTTGAACAGACTCAACCATGTCAGCACGAAGATTTTTCGTCACCAATGTAGGGTCATCGCCAAAAAACTCTTCCCCATCAACCAATACTTTTTGAACAGCTTTACCCTGAGCAGTAATTTTTCCGTCTTTATCTACCTGTATCCCTGGAAATTGTTTAATCAAATCCTCTACTTTTGAGTTGGGCTCAATATTATATGCCTTTGGATCGAACTCTGTTGTATCTCCCTTAATTTTGATGGCATTTCGGTTTCCTTTAACAATTACATCAGCCAGAATTTTGGCCATGCCAGTTAGGTTTATTTTGCCATAATCTTTTAACTGTGTAGTAGAATCAAGTGTAAAATGATCAACAAAATCAGCGTATTTTGGATAAGAAACCAATAAGATGAATTTGCCGTTTTTAATGCCGTTGAGTTCAAATGTGCCATTTTCAGCTGAACGCGTAAATTTAACAAGTGTTGAGTCTTTCGCGTTTAAAACAGCCACGGTAGATCCAGATAATAGTGTTGTAGATGCAGTGTCAATTGTTCTGCCTTTGATAATGTGTTGTGCTTTCACGTACGAAGAAAGAAAAATCAGAAAGCAGACTGAGAGTAGTTAGTT
>NZ_AJLG01000139.1 GCF_000258495.1 Pedobacter agri PB92 | reverse complement strand
TACGGAAAGAACCTTTTTTTATGTATTAATATTTCATTTACATGTTTCTTCGATATTGGCCACCAACTTCATATAATGCATTGCTGATTTGACCAAGTGAGCAAACTTTGCAAACTTCCATTAACTGTTCGAAAATATTATCTCCCGCTATAGCCGACTTTTGAAGTTGTTTTAATGAATCAGCTGATTTATCATTGTTTCTATCCTGAAACTTTTTTAAAGCGGAAATTTGATATTGTTTTTCTTCTTCAGTTGCTCTAATCACTTCTCCAGGAACAATTGTAGGAGAACCATTTTTATTTAGAAAAGTATTTACACCAACAATCGGATATTCTCCGGTATGTTTTAATGTTTCATAATACAAACTTTCTTCCTGAATTTTTCCGCGTTGGTACATGGTTTCCATTGCCCCAAGTACGCCACCACGGTCATTAATCCTTTTGAATTCTTGCAGCACTGCATCTTCAACCAGGTCAGTTAATTCTTCAATAATGAAAGCACCTTGTAGTGGATTTTCATTTTTGGCTAATCCTAATTCCCGGTTAATGATTAGTTGAATGGCCATTGCTCTTCTCACTGATTCTTCGGTAGGCGTAGTGATGGCTTCATCGTAAGCATTGGTATGAAGTGAATTACAATTGTCGTAAATTGCATATAGTGCCTGAAGCGTGGTGCGGATATCGTTAAAATCAATTTCCTGGGCATGCAACGATCTGCCCGAAGTTTGAATATGATATTTTAATTTTTGTGAACGATCATTTCCTTTGTACTTATTTTTAATTGCTTTTGCCCAGATTCTTCGTGCAACCCGACCAATTACGGCATATTCAGGATCTATTCCATTAGAGAAAAAGAAGGAAAGGTTGGGGGCAAAATCATCAATATGCATGCCTCTACTCAAATAGTATTCTACAAAGGTAAATCCGTTGCTTAGGGTAAAGGCCAATTGTGAAATCGGATTTGCACCAGCCTCGGCAATGTGATATCCTGAAATAGACACGGAATAGAAATTCCGGACTTTTTCATCGATAAAATATTTTTGAATATCGCCCATCATCCTTAATGCAAATTCTGTAGAAAAGATACAGGTATTTTGTGCCTGATCTTCTTTCAAAATATCTGCCTGAACCGTTCCTCTAACTGAGCTTATTGCTTTTGCTTTAATTTGAGCATAAATATCAGCTGGTAAAACTTCATCACCCGTAACCCCTAAAAGCATTAAGCCCAAACCATTATTGCCCTCCGGAAGATTTCCATCATAAGAAGGTCTTTCTATGTTTTTTGCTTTGTAGATGGTTTCGATCTTTCTATTTACTTCATCCTCCAAACCACTCTCAATGATATATTTTTCACATTGCTGATCAATTGCGGCATTCATGAAAAACCCTAAAAGCATTGGAGCAGGCCCGTTAATGGTCATGGAAACTGATGTTGAAGGTGCACATAAATCAAACCCTGAATATAGTTTCTTCGCATCATCCAATGTTGCAATGCTAACACCAGAATTACCAATTTTGCCATAAATGTCAGGGCGAATGTGCGGATCTTCACCATAAAGTGTTACCGAGTCAAAGGCTGTAGACAACCTGTGTGCTGGTTGTCCTAAAGATACGTAGTGGAAACGTTTATTAGTTCGCTCCGGACCACCTTCCCCCGCAAACATGCGGGTTGGATCTTCACCATCTCGCTTGAGCGGAAAAACACCTGCAGCATATGGAAATTCTCCAGGCAGGTTTTCAGTAAGTAACCATCTTAGAATATCTCCCCAGTCTTCATAACGTGGCAATGAAACTTTTGGAATATTCAATTTTGAGAGTGATTCGTAAAAAAGTGGCTGTTTGATTTCCTTATCGCGTACGCTATAAATGAAAAATTCTTGTTTATATGCTTTTTTGGTTTCAGGCCATTGACGAAGCAGGCGTTTGCACTCTCCATCTAATTGCTCTTCGAAAAACGAATAGGCATCTTTTAGTCCATTGCCCAACCCCAATGATTGATTTTCTTCAGCCAAATCTAACACACCTTTCAACTGATACATTTTTCTTGCTATTGAGGTTTGTTTATCAACCCATTCATTATAGGTTTGGCTAGATTCAGCAATTTCTGCAAGATATCGGATTCGATCTGGTGGAATAATATAAATCTTTTCTGATTGATCGGAGGTCAATTCCATTTTGGCTTTGAAATCGGTTCCAGTTTTTAATTTTATTTGTTCCATTAAGGCAACAAATAAATTGTTCATCCCAGGATCATTAAATTGAGATGCCATAGTTCCATAAACTGGAATGTCATCATCTTTGGCATCGAAGATATTGTGATTGCGTTTATATTGCTTCCTCACATCACGCAGGGCATCCAAAGCACCTCTTTTATCAAATTTATTTATTGCTACCAGGTCTGCAAAATCGAGCATGTCTATTTTTTCGAGCTGTGTAGCTGCACCGAACTCCGGAGTCATTACATATAGAGAAACATCGCAATGTTCTGTGATTTCGGTATCCGACTGGCCAATTCCAGAAGTTTCGACAATAATTAAGTCGTAGCCTGCTGCTTTACAGATATCGATACTCTCCTGAACATTTTTAGATAAGGCCAGATTAGCCTGACGGGTAGCGAGCGAACGCATATACACCCGTGGATTATTGATGGCGTTCATTCTAATCCTGTCGCCTAATAGTGCCCCACCCGTTTTCCTCTTTGAGGGATCGACGGAAATAATGGCAAGCGTCTTATCTTTAACTTCTATTAAAAATCTGCGCACCAGTTCGTCAACCAGGGATGATTTTCCGGCGCCGCCAGTTCCCGTAATTCCTAAAATAGGTGCCTGATTGTTTTGTGATAATTTTTTCAGCTCATTCACAAAAGTCTGGGCGCCTTCCGGATCATTTTCTGCCACAGTTATTGCTCCGGCGATTGCTTTTACTTCTTTATTGGGGATGGTTTGTAATTCATTGGTGATTTCGGTTTTAGTCACAAAATCTGTTTTGATTAACATATCGTTAATCATGCCTTGCAAACCCATTTTGCGGCCATCATCTGGAGAATAGATTTTGGAAATCCCATAAGCCTCCAATTCCTCAATTTCTGTTGGAAGAATTACACCACCGCCACCTGCGAAAATTTTGATGTGTCCAGAACCACGTTCCTGCAAAAGATCGAACATATATTTGAAATATTCGATGTGACCACCTTGATAAGAGGTCATGGCAATTCCCTGCACATCTTCTTGTATAGCACAATTTACCACCTCATCAACGGAGCGGTTATGGCCAAGGTGAATAACCTCTGCACCTGAAGATTGCAGAATGCGACGCATGATATTTATGGTCGCGTCATGCCCATCAAACAGCGCTGCTGCAGTTACAAAACGAATTTTATTTTTTGGCTTATATATTTCTACTTGCTGCATACTATAGGATTTATGACATCACAAAATGAAATTCTGTAATGCTTGTTCCGAATATATTTGGTTCAACAAATGTAGCAAATAGTTGTAATTTGAGGCTTTTATAATGGTATTGATACTGTTTATAAACAAGAAAGCCACCTTTTTGAGGTGGCTTAATTTTATTTGTTGGTGATTTCAGTGATGGGTTCTCCAACAGTACCATTTGGCATTTGAATGTGCAGTAATGCAGCAAGGGTTGGCGCAATATCTGTCATGTAGTGTGTTTTATTTGTTGCACCGGGTTTAATTCCCCAGCCCATAAACACCAATGGAATATGTGCATCGTATGGATTCCAGTTGCCATGAGTTGTACCTGTACTGCTTCCATTAAACCAGTTCGGATTTAAAATGTAATATAAGTCGCCACTTCTACGGGCGTTGTAGCCATTAGTAATCATTTTTTTCTGTACTTCAGGCAATGTAGCTAGAGAGACACGGGAAATATCAACTACATTTGCAAATCCATCAAATCTTTTCAAAAACTCGATTGAAGCCGCTTTGATCACATCAAAACTTACACTTCCGTTATCGGTTTTATCATGATCAAAATGAATTTGATTATTCATCGATTTCAGCACTACATTGTTCACTTTGAATTTCTCATTTAGAAAAGCGTTCAATTTAAAAACAATGTCTCTATCACTCACAACACCTGCCGGAAGCTTATTCTCTTTCATAAAACCAGGAACATGGGCAACTGCGTGATCTGCACTTAGAAATACAGTGTAATTTCCTTTACCTACTTTCTTATCTAAATAATTGAAGAAATCTTCAAAATCTTTGTCTAAACGTAAATATGTATCTTCAAGCTCTATTGAATTTGGTCCATAAGCGTGGCCCACATAATCGGTTGATGAACAGCTCACTGCAAGAAAATCAGTGATGTTATCCTGTCCTAAATCTTCTGATAAAATTGCAAGTTTAGCTAAATCTAAGGTAAGGGTGTTGCCATAAGGTGTGCTTCTAATGGCATCAAAATTTTTATCAATGTTTTGAGCCAAGAGATGAGGGAATGTACTGTTTTTACCCTCATAAGCTTTTTCATCAGCTGTGCTGCTGGTGTAGGTACTAATTGGATACAATGTTTCCCAGTTTTTAGCATAAAATTTGTTCGCAAGCTTCATTTTATTATAATCAGCAATCCACATCGGAACCTCATTCATATAATAAGTGCTTGTAATCCAGTTACCGGTGCTTCCCTGGTACCAATAAGCAGCATTTGCCGCATGGCCGGCAGGAAGAATGGAACCTCTATCTTTCAATGAAATCCCTATCACTTTTCCTTTGAAGTTTGTCGCCAGTCTCAACTCATCAGTAATAGTTGTAGTCAGCATATTTTTTGGCGACATATTACCTTCTGAAGACGGGCTGCTTCCAACGGTTACCACTGTAGAATCTTCTGTACAGTAAACATTTTTTTTCGTTTCTGAATCGTACCAGTCATTGCCTATAATTCCATGAACAGCAGGAACTGAACCTGTGTAAATGGTAGTATGGCCAACAGCTGTATAGGTTGGCGTATATGGAATCAGCGTATTTTCTACAGAAAAGCCTTCATTTATTAATCTTTTGAATCCACCGTTGCCATAGCGATTGTAAAAGCGGTAAAGGTAATCCCAACGCATCTGATCGACAACAATACCGACCACGAGTTTCGGGCGAGCGACTTCTGCGGGAAATGCTTTTACCGGAGCAGTGGTTTTTTTAGTTTGAGCGTTTGCAATAGAGATGGAAAATAGAGATAGGGAAAAGAGTAAATAAGATATTTTCTTCATTCTGTTTTTAGTTAAAGGACTAAAGTAACAATTTTTAAATGAAGATATTTTGAAGATTATGTAAAGATTTTATATCGCTTCTGCTACAACAAATGTACTGCCACCAATAAAAATTAGATCGTTTTCCTTGGCTGAATTCATCGCATTTACTTTAGCATCAACTACTGATGGATAAGATTTTCCGTATAGTTTAAATGCTTTTGCTTGATTTTTTAGCTCGTTAGCATCTAACGCTCTTTCTAAATCTGGTTTGCAAAAATAATAGGTCGCATTTTTGGGCATCATGGAAAGTACTTTTGAGATATCTTTATCTTTCACCATTCCAAAAACAATATGTAGCTTTTCAAATGGAGTTTGTGCTATATTTTTAATTACTTCTGCAATGCCCGCTTCATTGTGTCCTGTATCACAAATTACTAAAGGGTTTTTGCTTAATGTTTGCCAACGCCCCTGCAAGCCAGTCAATTTTTTTACTTGCTTCAGGCCAGCATAGATACTATCGTTAGAAACCTGAAATTTTGTTGTTGTATTTAATAAGGCTATTGATTGCAATACTGTTAAAATATTTTGTGTTGGTACGTGCCAGTGAGATCGCAAATTAGATTCTCATATTTAATTTGATCATCCTGGTAAACTGCCAAAGAAAGCTTGGCATTTCTGATTTTGAAGTTTTGTGCCGTTAAGATCGCATCGGCAAATAAGATAGGGGCATTCATCTCTTTAGCTTTAGCAATAAATACAGGAGCAGACTTTGCCTGTTTTTCACCAATTACTACGGGCGTATTTTTTTAATAATCCCCGCTTTTTCGCCAGCAATTTCTTCCAGAGTATTACCCAGCATATTGGTATGGTCCATGCTGATATTGGTAATTACCGAAAGTTCTGGCTGAATGATATTTGTAGAATCCAGTCGGCCGCCTAAGCCAACCTCAATAATGGCAACATCAACCTGATGTTTGGCAAAGTGATCAAACGCCATTGCAACGGTGACCTCGAAAAACGAAGGCTCAACCTCATCAATTAGTTTTTCTTGATTTTTAACAAAAGAAATGACCTCGTTTTTTCTGATCATTTTTCCATTGATGCGAATGCGTTCGCGAAAATCTTTTAAGTGAGGCGAAGTGTATAGGCCTGTTTTGTAGCCTTGCGCTTGCAAAATAGCTGCAAGCATGTGTGAAGTTGAACCTTTTCCATTGGTACCTGCGACATGGATGGTCTTAAATTTTTGTTGAGGATTATCTAACGCTTCACAAAATATGATCGTATTGGTTAAGTCTTTTTTAAAAGCTGAAGCGCCAACCCTGGTAAACATGGGCAGTTTGCTATATAAATAATCAAGCGTTTGCTGGTAGTTCATCATTATAAGCAAATATAAGCTGAATTTGCGATTACGAAATGAACTTTGGGAAGATTTTAATGGTTAGACCTTGTATCTATGATATTATTAGAAAACAAAAAAGCACAGGTGGTTAGCCTGTGCTTTAATAATATTTCCAAATGTCCTTAATTCACCCTGAAGCGGAAAATCACGATCCCTGTTTGAACATCAGGCGCTGACTCCAATTTATTTAAACTCGCTCCTAAAACCGCTTGCTCACATTTTTTCCAAAGTGCTAAATCAGATAGGGTAGTTCCTTTAGCTCCGGCACGGGCTTCTACCACTTTTCCATTTTTATCTACACGTATTTGTACTGCTATTTTACCGGCGCTTTGACCATCATCCTGAATACGAGGGATGTCGATAAATTTTCTGCTTGCCAGCGATAGTTGGACATTTCCGTTTCCAGAACCACCTTCACCATAGTTAGAAGCCAATGGGTCTCCATCTCTATCGCCTTGATTTCCCGGTTTGTTTCCTGTTCCATCACCCTGACCCTGACCAGTATTCTTTTTACCCTTGTAGAGCGCATTTTGATTGATCACTGGTTTAGAAGGTTTATCTTCGGTTGCAGGAGTAGGTGCAGTTGTAGTTGCCTTTGTTGGTTTTGTATTTACTGCAATAGCCTCTTCCGTGTTTTGCGTTTGCACTTCTTTATCACTATTTTCACTTGTGGTAGTAGGCGTAACTTTTTCTTCAGGCGTTACTTTATCAGGCGCTTTTCCATTTGCATTCGGATCAGCAGATGGTTCTTCAATACTGGTATAATCATCTCCCATCCCTTCGGCTGAGGTTCCATAGTTAACTACCATGCCACCCATACCCACTTCTTCAGGTGGCTGGAAAGAACCAATTACAATAAAAAAGCTAATTAACAACAGAAAACCCATTATCCCTGTAGAGATGGCAATAGCCTTCGGATAATTGTTTTCTTCGTTATTTATATTTTGTGCTTTGTAGTTCATTATTTCTTAGGCTCAACAGCTACAACAAGTTTCAGTTTTAACTTATTTGCGATATCATTTACCACAAAACCATCCTGGTAAGTTACATTACGAGACACATATAACAGGATAGTCATGTCTGGTGCTAATTTCTGATAAGCTTCTAAAGTTGGCTGTAATTCTTCGATGGTCACCGGTTTTTTATCAACGAAATATTTTAAATTTTCGTCTATCGTAACGGTAACTGCTTTTTTGGCGGTAGATTGTTGTCCGCTAGATGATTGGGGCAATAAAAGCTTAACCACAGTAGGATTAACTACCGCCGATGCCAATAGAAAAAACAGCATCAGGAAGAACATAATATCGTTCAACGCTGAAGTATGTACTTCTACTGACCCTTTTGTTCTTTTGCGTAAGTTCATTATTTACCTGGTTCCTCTAATAAGTCAATAAAATCAATTGCATCTGTCTCCATTTTAAGGATAATTTTTTCTACCATGATGTTTAGGATATGGTAAAGAACATATGCAATAATACCAATAATTAATCCTGTAGCTGAAGTAATCATTTTGGTATATAAACCACCGGAAATGGTTCCGATTTCAATGGCACCTTTAATGGATACCTGGTGGAAGATGGTAATTACCCCAACAATTGTACCTACGAAACCCAACATTGGCGCAATACCGGCAACAATTCCTAAAATACTAATGTTTTTCTCTAATTTGGAAACCTCCAGTTTACCAACATTTTCTATGGCTCCCTCAATCTCTTTAATTGGGCGGCCAATGCGTTTTAAACCTTTTTGCAACATGCGGCTCAATGGAGAATTGTTGTTTCTTAGTTGAGACATTGCTCCATCTAAATTTCCCGATTGGATATACGATCTGATTTGCCCCATTAAGTTAGACTCATCTTTAGTGGCCTTTTTGATGGTTAAATAACGCTCAACAAAAATAATTAATGCTAAAAAGGCTAAGAATGCCAATGGAATCATTACCCATCCGCCTTTAAAAAGTAAATCGATGAAATGCAGTTCCGGCTCTGGCTGAGTTAATGCTTGGTTAACCGCATTTGCTGTGTCTTGAAGTGCTTGTGTGGTGTCCTGAATTAATAAAGTTATCATTATGGTTGTGTGTTGTTTTTTATTTCTTTAACGTAAAACCCTTCTCCTTTTAATTTTTTCTGAAGGATATCTTTTTGTTTGGTCGCTTCATCTTTAGTAGGGAAGCTGGCAATACTTACTTTTTTTCTTTTGCCTTCCATTTTTGCAATAGTTGCATTAAGACCAATCTTTTTCACTTTAGCAATGTATCGTTGTGCGGCGGCTTCTGTTTCATAAGATACAGCAATAACATGAAACATCGTTTTCTCTGGAGAAACCACAGGCGTTTGCTTAGTATTAACGCTGGTTTTGGCTTGTGCAGTATCCTTTTTCATTACACCTACCTGATTTGCCTTCAATATGCTATCAGTTTTGGCTATAGAATCCTGTTTTATTTTTGTGGTATCAACTCCATTTTTAGGTGAATCAACCACAGGAACCAGAACCGGTGGGTTAGTTGCCGTTTGGCGATTGAACAAATCAGGCTTAATAAAATAAATGATTACACCAATCAGCAGCAGCGCAAAAATTGCAATAAGAATTTTCGGCCAAACCGATTTCTCTTCCTCCTGATCAGTTTGGTTAATTATTGGGTCATGACCGAAACGGTTAGGATGTTCTGCATGTTGCTCCTTAATAAAGCTTGGTGCTTCTATAACAGTTTCTTCCTTTGGCGTTTCTTCTTCCAGGTTGATATAGGTTTTAGGCACTTCTGATTCAGGAGTATGTCCAAATCTTTCCGGATTTTCCTCATGTTGCTCAACTACTGCTTCCGGAACCGGAACGTTATCCTTGTGCAAAGCCCTTACAGCTTCTTCATCTTCTGGCGTGTGGCCAAAACGGTTAGGATGCGTTGCATGCTGTTCTTTTATGAACTCAGGAACATCATGTTCTTCAGCCTGCTTTTCTGTATGTTTTAAAGTGTTTTTTAAATCATCGTTAACTTCATCCAGCTCAATGTTTTCAATAATTGGATGGATGTGTGCTGTTGCCTTTGGTTCAGTCGGTGATAAAGGAGCTTCGGCAATCTCATCATAAATTTCATCATCTTCATCTTTTGGCGCTGGTTCGCTTTCTTCTGCCGATACTTCAGCTAAAGGAGGAAGACCATAAAATTCAGAACCATAATTGATGTTTTTAGCTGCTTCGAAACTTAAGCCCTCATATTCAGTAAAGAATAACCTACCAATGTTTTCCAAATCAGCCTCATGCTCTTCTTCAAGTTTTTGTTTTACTTCACCAACAAATTGTGAAATGTAGTAATCGGCACTTTCTACAGAAATGTTTCTTTGAGCTGAAATATAATCTGCCAGTGATTGATCAAGCTTTACATCCGAAGAGAAGTTTAGGGTATAGCTCGGTGGCAGAAATGATTGTTTTTCCTTATCATAACGGCCAGGCGATTTCTTTTTATAGAAAGTCCCTAAGCCAGAAATACCAACTTCCTTACGTTGTTGCAAGAGTTCTAAAAGGTATGATAAGATGTTCATCCGGTAAAATTAAGCGTTTAAAGTTAAAAAAATATATTCTACCGTTAAATAGTGTTTTGAGCGGCAATTAAGCATTTCTGCCTTAAGGGAGATGTTATAATAAGATTTGGTTGTTTTTTTAATCATGCAAATTATAATGTTTCGAAAGATATTTTGCTCATCCTTTCAAAGATAACGGTTACAAAGATAGAAATGGTATGTTATGAACCAAATGGCAATATTTTATGATGATTGAATTTAAGTAAAAGTTAGAATAGCAATAACACAATAACCTAATGGCTACCAATTTAAACCTTTTAATGCTTGGTCATAATTCTCTTTATCGAATTTATAAAGATGTGGCGCTTTGTGAGCACCGCCTTTTCGAGGCTCATCAAGCTTAGTTAGAATGTTGTATCGCATTATTTTGCGATAAAAATTACCACGATTTAGTTTTTGGCCCAATATCGTTTCATATAATGATTGAAGTTCTGGCATTGTAAAATGTTCGGGAAGCAAGTTGTATCCAATGGGTTTATAACTGATGTGTTCCCGCAAAGCAGCCAATGCTTTCATAATTATTGACTGATGATCCATCGCCATTTTTGGTAAATGATTTACTGAAACCCACTCGCAGCTGTCAGAAAATATATCGATGACAGGCGTTACATCACTTTGATTAACCAGGGCATAATAGCCAATGGTGATAAAACGTTGTTTATGCCACAAATGATCAGGATAATCTTTAAAATAATCTTCCGATCGGTTTAAATCACCAAAGACACCAAAGTTATTCAAGAAAATTTTATCAGCTCCGCTGCGTTCAAACAGGATTCTTTGCGCAGCATCATCAATAGATTCATTTTTATTGATGTAGCCACCGGGCAAAATCCAGTGGTCATCATTTTTTATTTTTAACAGCAATACATTTAAACTCGCATTTTTAAAACCAAATACAACACTATCTATTGAAACATGTGGCAATGATGATTTCCACATTTCGGCACTTGCATCTTGAATCTCTTGAATGATCATTGGCGTTTCCTATGTTTTTTGAGAATACTAAATTAATGATTTGTTTTACTTAGCTAAACCATAAGTAGTAGTTTGCTCAGAAACATTTAAATCGTCGCTTTGCGATCTCAATTATCAATCTGTGTTAAACCAAAAAGCCTTCAAATTTTGAAGGCCTTTTGGTTTAAATATTATTGGGTTGAAGTTTTTTGATTAAAACGAATAAGTTAATCCTCCAAAAATGTTGAACCCATTCACCTGATAATATAAATATCTGCTGTAGTTCGAATTTAGGATATTGTTAGCCTTTGCAAATACCGAAAATTTATTGTTAATTCTATAATCCGCACCAACGCCTAAATCAACAAAACCTTTAACGGTAACAATAGATTCAATACCTGGATTTGGAATTAAGTATTGCAACGGATTTATGGGTTGCTGAACATTTACTTTTGCTTTTACATCATCCTGAATGACAACGCCAGCGTTAAAACTCAACTTTTTATTGTAGGTGTAAACGAAATTCGAATTCACTTTTAATCCAGGTTTAAACCAAGAGTAGGTTTCTGATGCAGGTTTCCAGTCGTCAATGTTTAGCTTTCCTGTCCATTTTAACGCATCGCTTACCTGAATCGAAATTTCGCCTTCTAAGCCCGTTAACTTTGTTTTACTGAAATCGTAAATCACGTCAAACTTATTAAAATCATCAAAATTGTTGATGAACAAAGGCATATCATCAAACTGCTTCATGTAAAAACGAGCTTTGTAGCCAAAACCTGGCCCGCCGGTACCTTTAATACCTGCACTGATACTTAATTTTTCAACTGTATTTTTTACCAGGATGTTGCTGTTTAACCAAGGATTTTCATCCGTAAAGCTCTTCATCGAGTTTCTGTTTACATCTCCTTTAACTTCTCCAAAAACCTGTAAATAATCTGGAACTAAAGTGAAATCTGCTGTTACCGAAGGGAATAATTTTGAGCTGCTGTAAGCGCCGAATTCCTGAACGAAATTAATTCCTGCGGTAACTTTTGCACCTTTAACCTGTAAACGGATGTAAGGATTTAAACGCAATAAATTATTGCCCACACTGGTTAGGGCATCTTTCGTATTGCCAAATTCAGTTGAGGCAGCTAATCCGAGGTTAAATGAACTAATGCGTTTGTTTAAATAACCGTTCAAGCTTAAATAACTCTCTTTGGCGCTAAATTTATCATTCCAAAGGTATCCGTTTGCTTTAACCGCATAACTTAAAGCGTCTTCATCTTCGGTAAAATTTTTAACCAATTCTCCTTCAAGTTCAATAAGCGAAAATGCCTGTTTCTGAGGATCAGGGTTTAAGGCTGGATTAGCGTTGTCAATCCCGTAAAAATAGGTTCCATTGCGTTCTAAATTGATGCGTCCGCTAACGGTGTTTTCTTCTAAAATACTTCTCCCAAAAACACTTAATTGTTGGTTGCTGCTGTTTTGTTTGTTCAGCTTTCCTTCCTGACTAAAGTGCTTAATGTAGCCACCTAGCTGAAGACCTTCATCTTTGCCGGTATTGAAATAAGCCTCACCTAATAAAGTTGATAACGAACCAAATGCACCTTTCACATAATTATTAACCAAGATACTTGCTTTCTCTTCCGCCAGAGCTTGTGCCTGCAATTTCTGGATATCGCTGTTCAACTCCAGTTTTCGATCAGTTATACTATAATTTAATTTTGCTTTATAAGTTTTTACATCATCCAAATTCGGACTTCTTCTCAGTTTTACTGCTTCTGCTAAAATAGGTTTGTATGGGCGAACAACTTCAATTTCCTCGTTTACTACCGTTTTTTCTTCTGGCTTTTTATCCTGCGCCTGAGCAGTCATTAATCCAGCAGCTAAAAAAAACAGTGAACTATATATATATTTAATCGACTTCATAATTCTACTTCTTCTGGTTTAGTTTTTCTAGTTTTTCTTTGGCTGTCGGGATGATATCATCCTTGCCTTCATAATTATCAATGATGCTTAGAAGTGTACTTTTTGCTTGTAAATTATCTTTCAAAGCAACATAGTTGTCAGATAAGAGAATAAATGC
>NZ_AJLG01000138.1 GCF_000258495.1 Pedobacter agri PB92 | reverse complement strand
GAATATTTTGGCCCGCAAACTATTGGCGCTTCAATTCAATTTATCACAAGAACGGGCAATTTTATCCAGAATCCCCTCGGCAGAGGCGAGATATAATCAATTCAGAGCGGGAAACCCAACGCTGAAGAACCGCATTCCCATTAAATTTTTAGTCTACCTATCTCGGAATGAGAATAGAAACGCTAAGCAGAATCAGAAAAAAAGAAAAACTAGGATCTGCGGCCTAATTGTTTTCACTTCGTGAGGAATCTTTTTTAAAATAAAAATAACATAGCGGAAAGAGGCATATTAAACCCAATAAAAAACCACCCAGCGTATCAGTGAACCAATGCGCACCCAAATAAATTCTTGAAGGTGCAATTGATATCATTAAAAAAGCAGATAAATAGGTAACTATGTTTCTGGTTATTTTTGGAATGGTTTCCAAACGATCCATCAAAATAATAAGGAAACCAAAAAAAAGTACATAAGACAGTACGTGGCCGCTCGGATAGCTTTGAAACCGGTTTACCTCTACTAAACGGACATAAAAGGTTGTCGGACGCGGACGATTGATCATGTTTTTTATTCCAAGGATAATTAGACCGGAAAGCAGTATCGAGGCCATAAACAAGCCTTCGCGTTTGAATTTCTGCCAGTAAAAAATAGCCGCCACCACTAAGACAGAAAGCAATGACCAGGGTAGTTCCCCAAAAAAACTAATGGCAAGCATCAGCTTATCTAGCCAATCTGCCTGATATTGTTGAACAAACAGAGATGCTCTGATATCAAATTGTAGTATTGGATGACCAGCGATGAAAACGCTTAGTGAGGTAAAAGCGATAATCAGCAGCGTAAGTATGATAAGGAGGGTATTGCGTTTTATATGCATTGATGATAAAATGAATTTTTCAAAACTATCATTTTCTAAGCATTGCCCGCGATGATTTTTGCAAAATCTTAATTACCTAAATTTAATACATTGGCGCCCAGGGGCTCTTCCTTTATCCGCTCTAATTTTTGTTGATGAACCACAATAGTGATTTCAACGGAACCCGTACCAACAGTTGCTGCCAATAGGTGACCACCATAAGCCTTAAAATTTTTACCTGTTACCGTTCCGTGGGTATGGAGAGAAACTTTTCCATTTTGCCATGCAATTGAACCATTCATGCTGGCCAATTCTACACTATCGAATTCCTTGGGCTCGTATTCTTTTGTTTTAAAATTAAAAAAGCCAAATTTTGCATTTACAAAACCCATTCCAGAGTAGCTGGCACTTGGAATTTTTTCAATCATAGCAATGTTTTCCAACTGGGCCAATACATCATCACCCTGTCGCAGTACCATGAAAAAACCGGTAGGGGTTTTAATGTATCGTTTGATCGTCTCGGCATTGGTACTTTGTGCTTTTGAACTAAAACTTAAAATTACTAGTGATAAAAGTGAAAAGTAAGCTATTTTTTTCATCTGAATAGATTGAGGTGTCTTTTGGTAACATCTCAAACAAAAGAAAGGTTTGATAGCGGCATTATCTGGAAAATTCATAAAGGAAAGTTCCTATTCCATCACGGAAAAAAGGCTTTATGTATAATCGGTTAGGAGAAATTAAATCGATTTACCATCTTCACATCAGATAATAAGGATATCTATGCTTTTATGGTTGGCAAATAGATTATTTGCCAACTAAAAAGGCTTCCACTTCGATTCGAAAATATTTAGATCATATTTCCAGTTTAACGCTCCAACCAAAATTGTCCTCCTTAAAACGAGGAGGCAATCAGGTTGATTTACCCTTTAGTTATTAACCTTGATCAGTTTATCATTTTGATGATGCAACGAGGAGCAAACTGGCAGCAAAGAATATTTTGAATGCGGCTTAATCTGCAACAGTGATCGATTGTAAGATAGGATAGGGTAACGATACCTGGATATCTGGCAAAAAGCAAGATTATTTTACGACAATTTGTTTTGGATCAGTCACTATAATTTGGCGTTTTCCCTTAAATTCAGTCACCACACCAGTTACACAAATGTTATTTCCCATATACATACTTGAAGGTTCAGCCGTGAATTTGGCCTGGTCTTCCTTATTGATTACAATGGTTAATAATTCTTTTGGATAGGCACCTCCAAGATTAATTAAACTCAATTTATCCAAAGCCTTGGTACTATAAACCGAATCGCAAACACTAATAGTTTTACCGATATACTGCGCTGCATCTTTTGCCAAAATGAGTGTTTGAGCTTTTACCATAATTGAGGCAAAGCTGAAGAATAGGATGAGAGATAATTTTTTCATAGTGATGAAGGATTTTTGCTTTACAAACGGATGAAATTTTGATTTAGCATCACAAAAGTAAAATGAATTTTACAGAAACAATGTATTATTGTAAATACCAAACCAACTTCTTTAATCTTTTTCTGTAAAACGATCTAACAAATTCATGGTTTTAACTGCTTCCTTTCCGCTACATGGATTTTCGGATAAACCAAGAAAATAGGAGACAACCTTTTCGATCATCGGTTGTTCTACATGTTCTAAAGGTGCAAAATCAATAGTTTCTTCCTGGCCATCGGTAATGATTTTAATTTGATGCCCAAACATCGGGAAGCTGATTTTACCCTTCGATCCATATATTTCGCAGCTGTCTTTAGTTTCGCCTTCAGCAACGGTGAAGCACCAGGTTCCGTTAAAGATTACACCGGTATCAAATAGAATATGTCCGCTAACCAAATCATCAACGCCTTCTACCGTGGCCTGATTAAGCGATACTCCATGAGATTTTATCGGATTACCAAAAAAATAAAGCATTAAATCCAATTGATGCGGTGCCAAGTCGTGAAATAAACCACCTCCGGCAATGCCTGGATCTAATCTCCAGTTGTGTTCTGATTTTGCAATTACATCAGCTTTTTTGCTTTGCAGCATTTTCAAATCCACAAACCGAATATCGCCAATCGCTTTCTCTTCCAGCAGTTTTTTTATTTTCAAAAAAAATGGCTGTTCTCTGCGGTAATGTGCTACACACAATTTTACACCATATTGCTCAGCTGCGCCAGCCATTCTTTTAGCGGCATCGCTATTTAACGCCATGGGTTTTTCTACATAAACCGGCTTACCTGCGGCCAGCGATTGCAACGTATATTCTTCATGTTGTAGAGGCGGTGTGGCAATGTAAATGGCATTTACCTCAGGATCATTAATCAATGCACTGGCATCATCGTACCACTTCGGCACATGGTGACGTTTGGCATAGTCTTCAGCCTTAACAGCATCTCTTCTCATCACCGCTACTAATGATGAGTTTGGAACTTTATTAAAAGCTGGGCCACTTTTAACTTCGGTTACATCGCCGCAACCAATAATTCCCCATTTAATTGTATTCATCAGCAATTATCTAAACCCGAAGTTAACAATAGCAAGCCGTTATTGAATACGATCACCTATTTATTACATCAGAAAAAACAATTTCAAAAGTCACAGGGCAAAGACAAAAAATAGTGAATGTCATGGTAATGTATTATTTGTAATCATTATAAATAACGTTTGCTTCAGTGACACATCTTCTTGTATGTTTGCCGTTTATAATCATTCTAAATAATATGTTAAAAATTTACAAATTTTATCTTTCAACGTTTGCATTGCTATTCATGTGCATTACAGCTCTTGCACAGGTTAATTTTGGTACAGTAAAAGGAACAATTAAAACATCTGATGGGGCTTCTGCTGAAGCCGTTGAGGTGACCATAAAAGGAATTGCAAATACTACGGCCGACAAGTCTGGTAATTATACACTTAAAAATGTTCCTGCTGGTACCTATACAGTTACAGCCAGATTAGTAGGCTTAGCGCCAGCATCAGGTCAGGTTACAGTAACTGCAGGATCTACCGCCGTGTTAGACTTAGCCTTACAAGCATCTAACCAACAGCTAAAAGAAGTTGTGGTTAGTGGTGGAAAGAAAAATAAATATTTCGCAAAAGAGAGTCAGTTTGTTTCGAAAATGCCATTGAATAACTTAGAAAATCCACAGGTTTATTCGGTTATTGCAAAAGAATTATTAGCTGATCAATTAGTAACTAATTTTGATGACGCATTGAGAAATGCTCCTGGAATTGATAAGCTTTGGTCATCATCAGGTAGAGGCGGAGATGGTGCAGGCTATTTCTCGCTAAGAGGTTTCGCGGTTCAGCCAACTTTGGTAAATGGTTTACCAGGTTTAACGAATGGAAGCCTGGATGTTTCAAACGTAGAAAGAATTGAAGTTTTGAAAGGCCCGTCAGGTACTTTATACGGCAGCAGTTTAATTTCATACGGTGGTTTGATTAACACCGTTACCAAACAGCCTTTTGATAATAAAATGGTAGAAGTGAACTATACTGCCGGAAGTTACGGGCTAAACCGAATTACAGCTGATGTAAATACACCGTTAGATGCTGATCATAAGGTTTTGTTCAGAATGAATGCTGCTTACCACGATGAAAGTAGTTTTCAGGATGCAGGCTTCAGGAAATCAAGATTTTTTGCGCCATCCCTAGCTTACAAGGTGAATGAGAAATTATCGTTCTTGTTCAATGCCCAGTTTTTAATTTCTGATGGCACTAACCCAACTATGCTTTTCTTTAACAGAAGCTATCCGTTGAGAACAACTACATTAGATGGTTTAGGTTATGATAACAGAAAATCCTACACCAGTAATGCACTTTCGATGAGTAATCCGGTTACTACGGTGCAGGCTCAAATGAATTATAAAATTTCTGATGAATGGAATTCACAAACCATTGTTTCCAGAGGTACCGCAAAATCAAAAGGCTATTACACCTATTTATTTGAAGGGGTAGCTTCGGTAAATAATGTTCCGGTATCTGGCAACGGTATCTTCTCGAGGTACATTACCAACCAGAATTCTACTACCGAGACAACAGATATTCAGCAGAACTTTACCGGCGATTTCAAAATTGGCAATATGCGCAATAGAATCGTTGCCGGCTTAGATTATTACCTGGCCACTTCGATCAATAATAGTTCGAATTATGCGCTTTTCGGATCAGTTAATCCTTTGGTTCCGGCAGCTGAAAACTTAACCAGCCAGGCTGCAGATAATGCCATCGCCACAGCAGGCTATGGTGGTAATACCAGATCAACGCAGTCGATATACAGTGCTTATGTGTCTGATGTTTTCAATATTACACCAGCTTTATCTGCCATGGCGAGTTTACGTATCGATCATTTTAGAAATGCAGGTTTAAGTGTTGCAGCAGCAAACAGATATGGACAAACCGCATTGTCGCCAAAATTCGGATTGGTTTATCAGGTAATTCAAGATCAGTTATCGGTGTTTGGTAATTACATGAATGGTTTCAAAAATGTTGCGCCAATTAATCAGTTAGTTGGTGGTGCCAATGTGATTACTACTTTCGACCCTGAACATGCCAACCAATTAGAAGCAGGTATTAAATCAGATTTGTTTGACGGAAAGTTATCAGGATCATTGAGTTATTATGATATTAAGGTTTCGAACATCGTATTGAGCACCGGCTTAAACCAATATACTCAGGGTGGTGATCAGTATAGCAAAGGTTTCGAAGCGCAGATTATTGCGAATCCATTCGATGGATTTAATATCATCGCAGGCTATTCTAAAAATAAAAGTAAGCTGACCAATGCAGGTGCGAATGTGCAAGGTAGAAGACCAGTTGCCGCTGGTCCTGAAGATTTGGTAAACTTGTGGTTAAGCTACAAAATTAGCCATGGTGCTGCTAAAGGTTTAGGATTTGGCTTTGGTGGAAACTATGCTGGCGAAAACAGTATCGTAAATGACGCAACTGTAGGTGTATTTACATTACCATCTTACACCATTTTAAATGCTTCGGCATCATACGCAACAGGAGCTTTTACTTTTGGTTTGAAACTGGATAATTTAACCGATAAAGAATATTATAAAGGTTGGACCACACTTGAACCAATGCGTCCGAGAACATTTTCTGGAAGTATCGGTTATCGATTCTAACCGAAAAAAATGATAAGATGCTACATGAGAAATCATGTGGCATTTTTTTATTATGTAAATGTGGAATAATGTTTGTTTACTGAAAGGTCGATTTGGCTAATTGCAAAACAATCAGCTCTTTAAAACGTTATTAAATTAAAAAATTCTTCCGTAGGGATGGAGTTAAACTAAAAAGTTATGAGAAACAGTTTTGTGGAAATGGTGGAAGAAACTGCCCGAATACAGTTTAGATTTTTTGAAATTGAAGAAAAAATTTCCCGAATGAGACAGTGGGTAGATGAATCAAATGCACCAATTGCACTGAAGCATTCGGTGTTTGATGGAATAAGGAAATTAGAAAAGCGTTTAATAGCAGAGGCGCATCTGAATACGATTGATACGCTGAATTAAAAATTAATGATTGCAAGTTTTGCCTCGGTTTATCCGGGGCTTTTTTTTTAATGAGAATTTTAAAAGGTTATAAATTGTTGTGATGCATAATATTCACTTTTCGTGTGAGGCTACTCGGGGCTCGATAAATTTTCATGATTCCGTAACACTTAAATATAGCTATTAGAAAATAATTCATTGGTCAGCCATCTGATAATGGCAAATGAACAGTCTTATAGTCCTAAAGTTCAATAGCGTTAGCTCTTCTCAATCCGAGAACTATACAAGATACTTCAGTAGATGATCACCATTAGCATATAATCAATCTGTTTGTCTAATTTTTGGAACTTATAACTCACCTTTTTTATTTTTTGAAACTGTAACGGAAGATTTTCAAGGAATACGCTTATCTCACCGCATCACACGAATAATAAGCTTTCCCTTACAAATATCAATCAGTAAGAAATATAAAAAAATATAAATCTGATCTTTAATGAAGGCAAGACGCTTATGAAAAAACTCAAATATCATTCTCTTTTTTTATTACTGTTTTTAACCATCAAGGTTTCTGCACAAACCACTCGAAAAATTGTAAAGGATTTTGATGGCGATCTCAAAAAAGATAGTGTTTGGATAGATGATGATAAGAAAGTTTTGATTTTGCGGTTATCTAGTCAGCAGTACCGAAAGGTTGAAAGCAAGCCAATACACTATCTGAATTTCGGGAATACGTTGGTAGCTACGAAAAGTGGATTTGAATTTTGGAATAATTACGATCGTTCAGGTTTTATCAGTGTGTTTAAATACAGCAAAACAGCTAAAAAAATGCAACTCGTGCAAATGCGAAGAACAGACGATAAACTTGGCAGAGACAACCCAAATGAAGGACTTTTTGAGTCCAGTATTGATTTAATAACCAATCAATATTTGGGTGTGATTAAAAGAGAAGTGAAAGGCAAAACTGTAAAAACATTTATTAATTCCGAGATCATTTATCCAAAAACCTTTTTAGAAACGTTTGGCGATGCAATCAATTTCGATTACCAGGAAAAATGCATCGCGAAATATGAAAAGTTCCATGCAAAGAAATAGAAATAAAAGGGTACTAAGCTGCTTAAAATTAATATATCAATCTTAAATACCTTATAAATTTAAAAATCATGAAAACAATAAACACCATCCTTTTTTCGCTGGCAACTGTAGTTGCACTAACGGCTTGTAATAATGATAAAAAAGCTTCGCAAGATATTACAAGTAAGCCAAGCTCCAAAGTAGAGGTAAATAAAGTAGATATAGATAAAGCAATGAAAGGTGTGCCAACCTTTTCCAGTCCCGAAATTCAAAAAGAAGCGCAAGAATGGTTCTCTTATTTTAGCGAGGGAATGAAAGAAGCGCAGCAAAAAGCAAAATTAGCCGATGGAGATCAGGCTAAAATGAGACAGATAGGCAAAGAAATGGGTGAAAAATTTGCGCCCTGGAAAGAAAAAATAGTAGCATTGAAAGCGAAAATGACCGCTGAGGATAAAGTAAAGTTTGAGCAGTATGGAAATAAAATCGCCCAAGACATCGTTGCCCAGGCACATCAGTAGTAGAGGATCAATTTACTGATATTTGCTACAAACAGAAAAGCCTTTTCGCCGAAGAGGCTATTGGCTGCTTATATTATAAGTAATGGTTTAAATCGCTTTAAAATAATGCTGCATTTTATCTATGTCTTTAAAAACAGTAGCGCAATGCTTTACAAAAGATATAAATAGAAATAAAGAGAATTACGTAAAGTTAGTCTCATAGTTGGGACACGTTGGAGTATGTTATAAGCGAACTCCATCTGGAGGGGCTAATATAAAGTGTTTCCATGTGAAGAATATAGTTTCAGAAAATTATTAAAATCCACATCCACTAAGAACCCTATTTGTTAAAAGTCCTCAATTACAAAATTAGTGACTTCTGTAAATTTAATTTTGGTTTTTGTTCTTTTTGATAGTCCAGTAATCTCTATGTTTTGTTTTAATTTATGCGCTTCTATAGCTTCTCTATAATTCTCACTGGTTAGATACGCTGTTCCAGTTACTATAATGTTATCTATCAATCCAGAGAAAATGACGCTATTCCTTAACCCATCAGGATCTTGAGATTTAAGTGCAGTAATTCTACCTTTTAGTGTAAAAACTCCTACTTGAAATTCTGATTTCTTGACATATTCAACTAGTTGATTTAGTCTGTTTAGCTTTTGCTTCGTTATATTTTTATTACTTATTATCTCAGTGCTTTTAATGCTATGAAAAGTGAAATCAATATTTTTAATACCGGCTTTATCAAAAAAAAGATTCTATGTCCTTCAATAATTTAATATTTATTTTATTTTCGTTTTCAATTAAATACTCATCATTTATACTTGATGTACTTTCGAAGATGTCTTCATTAATAAATTTCAAAACCTCACTGAGTTTAGTATTGATTTCTTCCGAATAAATTGTCTGGCGTTCAAATAATTCGCTTTCTTTTATGATCTCTGTTGTTGGAAGTTGGATTTTAGCAATAAAGCTTCCAATTTCTGTTTGCATAAAATTACACAGGTTAAGATAACGTGAGACTTCTTCAGGAATACGGATAGAAGTAGCGTCTTTATCAATAACAAAGCTCGCTGTGTCAGAAAGAATTGATCTGATCTTGTCAATAAATTCTTCAAATCTATTTAAAGGCATGCGACCATTTATTGTCTGCTCATCATAAACTCTAACTTTTAGTACAGTATCTTGGTTTTTAAAAATAACGTTGAGATCTTCGATATTTAACGAATATATTTCGGCAACTATCTCTATTAGATTATCTAAAAATCTTTTTGAATCTGATTTGTTTGAGTCCGTTGGTATGAACAGTCGAAATTCTTCAGGAAATTTTAAATCATTTGGCGGTCTAAGCTCATGAAAAATATCTGTTGTTTTTACAGAAGTCCATTCCCTATTTATTAGGAATGATGTAATTAGATCTATCATGATTTAGGGATAAAACTTTTTGTGTAAGTTATTAAAAAAATCCAATCCAAGAATGTTATCGTTTGGAATTTCAATTCTTATTGTGCTAGAGTTTAATGATGGAGTTGCTCCAACTGCAGGGGTATACCAGAAAGCATTTTTTCTTAGCCTAATTTCATTATTGTCAATATCAACCCACAAAGTTTGATCATAAGGTAATACGAATAGAATTAATACTAATGGTGCATTGCCGCTTAGTTGTCTTTCAATTAGGTCATTATATGCTTTAACCTCTAAATCGTACTTGATAGAAGTGGATCCCACGATAACACTATTTTCTGTAGTAGATTTTAACTGTAGATCTATATAAGTTCCATCATAAGTATGTCTCACTTTTCCCAAAGAATTGATATAAGAATAACTCTTTTTTAGAGTAAAATCAACTCCAAGATCTAAATCTCCCTTATCAATCGAAAACCCTGCAAAGGAGGCAATTATACCTATAAATCTATTAGATAGCTGTTCTTTAATTTGTTCAATTGTCATTTGAGAGTGTATGCGCTAATATGAATGATATAGGTAAGTTATGATTAAAAAACTAAAAGTAGGATCTTAAATTAGTTATTAAACTCTTTGGTTTAATAATATTTTTAATATTCCAGTGTTCAATTAAAAGTTTAAATAATTTAACTAGGATATGATATGTTCAATAATTACATAAAGTCTGTGCAATTACACATGGATTATGAATTTAGAATATATATATCAACATTTCTTCTCGTAAAAAAAATGGTCTATACAATGAATTACATGTAGTAATCAGAAACGATTTAGCCAGTCTAAAGAAATGTTGATTAAAACTATAAAGATTATTTAGAATTAGTAACAGCTTTAGATACTTAAAATAACTCTAATTTATTAAAACAATTTATGGCTAAATCGATAAAAAAAACATCTTCATCATAATCAATGTCTAGAGTACCTAAGGTTTTTAGGTACTTTATCTGATTAGCTATCGTTTGTTTCGGAAGGAAATTATTATCTATTTTTAATTTCACTTTTTTAATGTTTAAGTCATAAAGGTCAATTAAATAGGAGTTATGAACTCCCAATGAGGCTTGTATCTGAACTAAATTGCGATCAGTATCAATATTTGTAAAACTATTAAGAATTGTTATTTTGATGCAATTGTTAAATAATTCTACAATTTTTCTTTGGTCAGTAGTATTTTCAAATTCATTATAATTTGTAATGATCAAATCAACAAAAGTGCTTTTTCGTAAAATTCTCCATGTATCATCATATCGAATTAGTTCTTCTATGAAAATAGCTCGCAATTTATCTAACATTACTTCGACATTGACTGGACTTTATCAAAAATTTTGTTACTTAGGTCATTGATCGAATTGTTTCCATCGATTAAAAAAACATTTTCAACAGCACCTAATCTTACGAATGCCTCTTTATATTTCTTACTAACAATTTTTAAGTTTTCTATATTTTCATATATTTCAATGTTACTTCTCTCAGAGTTAAGTCTTTCTATGCTAATTTCTGGATCAATGTCAATATAAATATTGAGGTCGGGCTTTAAAATGTTTGCACTTAAAGAGTTTGCCTCAATTAGCCAATCTAAAGAAATTGTAGCCGAATGATATGCATATGAAGAGAAATAATACCTATCAGTTATTACAGTATAACCCTCCTGCATTTTTTTTACGATTCCATTTGTTTTATTTAGCAAATGATCTAGTCTATCAGCAACAAATAGACTAGCAATTGCTCTTTCATCTGTTTCAATTCTTCTGTTAAAAATATTTCTTATCAAAGATCCAATTGGACTGTCTGTAGGTTCGAACGTGCTATATATCTTATGACCATCTTTTGAAAGTTTTTCTTTCAGTAACTTTACTTGAGTGCTTTTGCCACTCCCATCAATACCTTCAAATGCAATAAATAAATTTTTTTTCATCCTTTTGGAGCTACAAATAAATTAGGTAACAAATATAAACTAAAATAAACTTTTATTAACGGGACATTCTATGCAAGCTAAACCTCGTGAGTAGTAATGACATCTGTTATCATAAGTACACTCATTAATTGTGCTTGAATCATTAAAATATTTACTGATAAATTCATTGTCAGCAATTATTGGCCTTCCAACTGAATAACTTATATGTTTTTTATCGAGGGGAAGTGAATTTAAATCCCTTATATTCCCTGAAATATTCCAAACTTTTCCAGTTTTATCATCGAGGAAATTGTCAAGTATTTTTACCATGAAATTGTCTCCAAAACTTTTCCCAGGATATATTAAATTTTTGTCTACATTGTAAAAACCATTTGAGATACTGATCATATCCAGCTCAACTATATCATAAAGTGAATTCAAGAAAGTTTTATTTTCTTTAGACAATTTTTGAAGAATTTTTTCCTCAAAAAGAGAAATTCTCAAGTCCAGAATGAAATACTGTAATATATCCGAAATCTTTTCAATAATTTTTTTTAAAATAAGTAAACTATCATTGCCGTATTCGTCTTTGCGTTTGTTCATTGTTTTGCTAAAAAAGCTGTTTAGGAAGTAACCATGAGCGCCGTGTATTTGGATGACAGAAAAACCATTTTTGACCAACTTTCTAATACCTGTTGCAAATAGGTCAATAATTTTATTGATCTCAAAATGTGAAAGAGTTGCAACTTCATTTTTAACAATTTCGAAATAATTTGACTTATTTTTATGCTTAAATTTAAAATTAGGGATATATTCTGAATTATAGCAGGCTATTTGAGCTCCCGGGAGAGAACCACTATTTTTTATTTCAAAGGCTAGTTTTGAAAAATTCGACATATCGTCACTTATGTATAAAGTGTTTTTATTTGTTACATGACTTTTTGATAAAGCTATGTTTCCAACATAATTTATTCCAACAAATTTACTCGACTTACGTTTATGAAATGAAATGAGATCATCAGTTGGACGGCCGTCTAGCACTAATCCAGTATTTATTGGCGCAAAATAAAATGGGCTTGGTATCGAATGTGATTTTATTATGATCTCCTCTAACATAAGGCTATTTTTTTTCCATTTTCATTGCTATAATAGTAGAAAAAACACTTGCTATGAGACCTAATACAAAAGTAAATATTGAATTTAAAATATCCTTCTTATCAAAGTAAATTAAAATACTTGCTGTAGTAAGAATAAATATTGCGTAACATATAATACAAATTAATAACCTCTTTTCAACCGATAATAACCTTGTTGTTACTTTAGTGTATTTTTCTCCGTATATACTTGACAATTCTTTATAATCTTCCAAAATTCTTGGATCAGACTTAATTTCTTCCGTTGTTAAATTGTATTGATCTGGGATAGGCCAGATATTTGTCTCATATCCATGTTGGCCATGATATGCTTTAGTTACTGGTTTTGACAATACGGAAAATTCGATCTTCGCTATAGCTTCATCAGGTTTTATTTTCAAGTAATCGTTTGACATATTAAAAAAAATAATGCCCAACCTGCCAATAAACCCAGGGTCTGCATAAGTGTTTACTGGTGATAGTCCAATTGAAAACAATCTCCCTTTAGTAAGGATTCTGGCAAGACAATTATGGGGAATATTTAATTTTTCTTTCGTTATTATTACAACAGATTGTTTAGGTTTTATCAGTATGTAATCATAGTGTTTTTCGGTAAGATCGACTCTATTGTTAGCCTTCTGCGACAAATCATAATAAACATTACTAGCCCTTAATTCATAACAGGCTTGCTTAATGTTATTTTTTTCAAAATTACTGGAAATCAAAATAGAGCTTTCACAGAATTCATTTATTTGGATGTCGTTTAGTGTTCCGCTTTCGCAGCCTATAACCATAATTCTTAAGAGTTTATTAAAGATACCGCAATATATAAAATTGACAATAAAATGAAAA
>NZ_AJLG01000137.1 GCF_000258495.1 Pedobacter agri PB92 | reverse complement strand
CTATCATTATCCTTACGCTTTCTCTATCCATGATTTTGAACCCATTACTGGTCGTTTGCACCAGCCACCACCCGTTCACCAAACATTTGAGGGGCATAATTTTGTTGTATGCTCTTTCGTTCCACGAAAATATGATTACCATCCCGATTCGATTCCGGCACCATATAACCACAGCAATGTAGATAGCGATGAGGTGCTTTATTATGTTGATGGTGATTTTATGAGCCGAAAAAGTGTGGTTAAAGGACAAATTACACTTCACCCAGGCGGCATTCCCCATGGCCCGCATCCCGGAACGGTTGAAAAATCAATCGGAAAAGAAAAAACTGATGAACTGGCCGTAATGATTGATCCTTTTAAACCACTGATGCTTACGCAAGAAGCAATTGACATTGAAGATGAAAATTATCATAAAAGCTGGCAGATAAATGTGGAATAAATGTAGACGCGGCTCCGAATAACGATGTTAAACGAGAATCTTACACATCACATCTTGATACTAAATACTTGATACTAAATACTTGATACTAAAAATATGGAAACACTAACATTTGCAGAAAAAATATCTAAAGCACAGGATTTTCTGCCAATTAACGGAACAGATTATATAGAATTTTATGTGGGTAATGCAAAGCAGGCTGCTCACTATTATAAAACCGCCTTTGGCTTTCAGAGCCTGGCTTATGCTGGTCCGGAGACTGGCGTTCGTGATCGGGCCTCGTACGTTTTACAGCAGGGAAAAATTAGGTTGATTTTAACCACTGCGTTGAAATCAGATCATCCGATATCGGAACACGTGAAAAAACATGGCGACGGCGTGAAGGTACTTGCTTTATGGGTTGATGATGCTTACAGCGCCTTTGAGGAAACCACCAAACGTGGTGCTAAACCTTACATGGAGCCAAAAACTTTGACAGATGAGTATGGTGAAGTAAAAATGAGCGGCATTTACACTTATGGTGAAACTGTACACATGTTTATCGAACGGAAAAATTATATCGGCACCTTTATGCCTGGCTATCGTGTTTGGGAAAGTGATTACCAACCTGCAGATGCAGGACTTTTATACATCGATCATTGCGTAGGCAATGTGGGCTGGAACCGTATGAATGAAGCTGTACAATGGTATGAAGATGTAATGGGTTTCGTTAATATTCTTTCCTTTGATGATAAGCAAATCAATACGGAATACTCTGCTTTGATGAGTAAAGTGATGAGCAACGGAAATGGATTCTCCAAGTTCCCGATCAATGAGCCAGCTGAAGGCAAGAAAAAATCGCAAATTGAAGAATACTTAGAATACTATGAAGGGGAAGGCGTACAACATATCGCCGTGGCTACGAAAGATATTGTGAAAACGGTAAAAGAACTAAAATCTCGTGGGGTTGAGTTTTTGAGCGCTCCACCAGAAGCCTATTATGATATGATGCCGCAGCGTGTTGGAAAAATTGATGAAGAAATTTCTTTACTGGAAAGCCTGGGCATTTTAGTAGATTGTGATGAGGAGGGTTATCTATTGCAGATTTTTACTAAACCAGTAGAAGATCGCCCAACGCTTTTCTTTGAAATTATTCAGCGTAAAGGTGCGCAAAGTTTTGGTGCGGGTAACTTCAAAGCTTTGTTCGAATCTCTGGAGCGTGAGCAAGAGCTGAGGGGGAATTTGTAGGAACCTTTGATAATATCATCATTGCGAGGCACGAAGCAATCTGTATTAATATGAGATTGCTTCGAGCCTCGCAATTACGATTGTTTTATGCTTTTTTAAAGCACCTCCCCTAGATGCTTGTAGTTAGATTTTATCGTATCAAAAACCTCAGTCATTTTCCCGCCTAGCATAAGCTTAGCCATCGATTCTGTCATTCCTTTTATTTGTGCCCATTCAATTTTCGGTGGCATGGCCAATGCGTTTGGATTGGTCATGATGTTAAGCAATATGGGGCCACTTTCGTTTAAGGCACGACTGATTGCATTTTCTACGTCCTCAGGTTTAGAAACCGTAATCCCTTTGAAACCCATCGCCTGGGCAACCAAGGCAAAATCAGGATTTATCATATCGGTTTCATTATCTGGCAAACCATCCACTTCCATCTCCAGTTTAACCATACCTAAAGAACGGTTGTTAAAAACGATAAGCTTAATGGGTAAATGATATTGTTTGATGGTTGCTAAATCACCTAAAAGCATGGATAACCCGCCATCGCCACACAGTGCAACAATCTGTTTTTCAGGATGAGCCAAAGCAGCACCAATAGCCATCGGCATTGCATTTGCCATTGAACCATGATTAAATGATCCCAGCATTTTCCGTTCTCCAGTTCCATCAATAAAACGGGCACCCCAAACGCAACACATTCCGGTATCTACCGTAAAAATGGCATCATTCGCAGCTAACCGATTAATCGTTTCAGCTACAAACTCTGGCTGAATTTTATTCTCCTCGCCCTGATCTTTCACATAAACCTGTTGGTTCTCCTTTACTTTTTCGTAAAACTCAAGCTGCGATTTCAAAAATTTGTCGTCCGTTTTTTCTTCTAATAAAGGTAGCAGCGCTTTAATGGTGTCGGCAATATTGCCACATAAACCCATGGTTAATTTGGCTCTTCTACCTAAACGTTCAGGTCGCTCATCAATTTGAATAATTTTATTTTTAACCGGCATGAAATTCACATAAGGAAAATCAGTTCCTAAAAGTAATACCAGATCGGCTTCATGCATCGCATGGTAACCAGAAGGCTGCCCCAAAAGACCTGTCATACCAACCTCGTATGGATTATCATATTGGATGCCCATTTTTCCACGGAAGGAAAATCCTACAGGCGCTTTCAATCTTGAAGCCAACTGTACCACTTCATCGTGAGCTTCAGCAGCACCGATGCCACAATAAATCATTACTTTCTTTTCTTCATTCAATATTGCAGACAACGCATTCAATTCCTGATCAGACGGACGGATTACAGGCTTATTATTGAATAGCTGCATGGAGGTTACGCTCTCTACAGCATCCATTTCTGCAACATCGCCAGGTAAGCCAAATACAGAAACGCCTTTTTTATGAATAGCATGTTGAATAGCCGTTTGCAACATTCTTGGTGCCTGTTCTGCAGTGGTTGCAACTTGATTGTAATAACTACAATCATCAAATAATTTGATGGTATTGGTTTCCTGGAAAAAATCAGTTCCAAATTCTCCTGTCGGGATGGTAGAGGCAATTGCGATAACCGGCACATGAGAACGATGTGCATCATAAAGTCCGTTAATTAAATGAACATGGCCGGGCCCACAGCTGCCTGCACAACAGGCAATTCCATCCAGTTCTGCTTCAGCTGCAGCAGCAAATGCACCAACTTCTTCATTGCGAACATGAATCCATTTAATCTTTCCGTTTCTTTTAACCGCATCATTGAAATAGTTTAAACTATCGCCGGTAACGGCATAAACTCTTTTAACACCAACCTCAACCAGCATTTCTACCAGTTGCTCTGCAACATTTTTACCCATGAAAGTATTTTTAATTGATCAACATCATCGTGATGTTAACATCTTATAAATACCTGAATCAGAAATATTGTTTTACATTTTGGAAGGAAAAGGACCTAATCTGACTTATAGCAGACCAATTTTCGAAATAAATTAAATGCGCTCGTTTCTTCACTAAAACTTCATAATTGAAACGCACCTTTACATCAACAAAACACGAAGCGATTTCTATTTTGTTAAATTCTAAAAACTCATAATTAGTTTTTTAGTTTTCCGGTTACCCTTATCTGATACCTCATGTATTGCAAAATACATGAGGTTTTTTTATCTATTCTGTACTTTCTTCTAGCATCTGATGTAAAGCGGCGGCATCACCATCAAATTTAGTCCCGTTTACATAAAATGAAGGCGTTCCGTTAACGCCACTCCTCACACCGCTTTCAAAATCGTTATCTACTTTTTCTTTAACTGCTTCGGAAGTAAAATCTTGTTGAAATTTCTCCATATCAAGACCAACTGTTTCGGCTAACTCTTCAAAAAGATTTTCATCTAAACGATATTGGTTTTCATAAAGTGCATCATGCATTTCCCAAAATTTACCTTGCAAAGCTGCAGCTTCTGCAGCGGCGGCGGCAGAAAAAGCATACTGATGAGATTCTTGTAGAGGAAAATTCCGAAATACAAATTTGATCTGATCTCCAAATGTATCTTCAATTTCTTTGATGATGGGATGAGCATCTCCACAAAAAGGGCATTGGTAATCGCCAAATTCTACTATGGTAATGGTTGCAGCATCATTGCCTTGCACATGATCGCTGTTACTTACTTCAGGTTTTAAATTGCTCATATCATTTTTTGTCCAATTCCTCTAACGCGTCTAAAATGCCATCGGCACCAGGATTTACCGCTGTTGGTGACAAGTAACTCCAGGCAATCATTCCCTCTTTATCAATTACGAATAATGCCCGTTTACTTTCTCCAACTTCATCATCATAAACCCCATAGGCTTTTGATACGGCTCCCTTAGGTTCAAAATCTGCTAATAAAGGGAAATGAAGTTTCCTATCTTTTTCAAAAGCCAAATGGCACCAAACACTATCTACCGAAACACCAAAAATCTGGGCATCGTGCTTCGAAAAATATTTTAACATTTCGTTGTAAAGTGCCATTTGATCACTACAAACCGGACTCCAATCTGCCGGATAGAAGGCTAAGATTACATTCTTACCAATAAAATCTTTGAGTTTTATCTTTTGATCGGGAGTAGCATTCAGCTCGAAATCTGGCGCTTTGGTACCTTTTTCTAACATGTTAATTTTTTTAAGGATTAAATTGTTTCCTAGTTAACAGCTCAAGATGCCAGTTGTTTGCAAGGTGAACCTGGCATTAACCCAGTTTTTGTCTTTTAATCAGATAAGATTGAAGAATAGGATAAAATCCTTCATTTATATCTGCATCAATTAAATCAATTTTGTATTGGGCACATTTTAAAGCAATTTGTGCCCTGTAAATAGATACTGCATCTTTGTAATTATCTTTAACCTGATTGGTATGCACTTTAATGGTGTCACCTGTTTCCATATCAATAAACTGATAGGGGCGGTTTTCAAATTCGAAATTTACTTCCTTTGATCGATCAACCACGTTAAAAACCACTACTTCGTGCTTGTTGAATTTTAGGTGTTGCAAGGCATCAAAAAACTGATCTGTTTTTTCAATACTTGTTTGGGTATTAAACAAATCGCTGAATATTACTACTAACGACCGCTTATGAATAAGCTCAGCAACCTGATGCAAGGCCTCGCTTAAGTTGGTTTGTGCATTAACTTTTGGTTTCTGCAACAAGTCTTCCAGCTGGGTAAACAAATATTTTTGATGTACAGTGGTAGACTTGGCCGGAGAATTAAGTAAAACCTCTTCAGTAAATAAACTCAATCCGAAAGCATCACGCTGCTTTTTGAGCAAATACATTAACGACGCAGTGGCCTGAATGGCGAAGGTAAGCTTATTGTTTTTAGGTTCAGGAAAATACATTGATGAAGAAACATCGATCACAAACTGACAGCGCAAATTGGTTTCTTCTTCAAAACGTTTGCTGTACAGTTTATCCGTTTTGGCGTAAAGTTTCCAATCGATATTTTTTACATTATCACCGTTATTATACTGGCGATGCTCTGCAAACTCTACAGAAAAGCCATGAAACGGACTTTTATGCAAACCTGTAATAAAGCCTTCAACCACTTGTTGTGCCAATAATTCTAAATTCCCGAAACCCGATTCATTTTCGTAATTCACCGTCTGCATATGGTAAAGCTAAAAAAGTTTTACGAATTAATTGTTTATAATCCCTCGAATCTCTTTTTTGGAAAGCTTAGCCAGCTTATCATATTGAAGTGTGTTCCCGCTATCGTTTCAAATCCTCTCCCGCTTAAAATCGGGATTCGGGTTTTACACTTTATCGGGTTTAGGTGGCCGCCATTGTACATCTATCTATGGTTTATAAACCCGATTGAAATGAAAAGCCCACAGCGTAGCGAAGACTTGTAATGAAAAGCGGGACAGTAATTGCGATGAAAAGCTGAAATAGCATTTTCAAAAATATCATAAAAAAAATCCCGAACTCATCTAATGAATTCGGGATTTGACCTGCTTTGCTCAGATTTTATTTCTTGGCTATTTTATACAAATTACCATTATCAGTAACGGCATAAAAGGCACCGTCTTTCTCCACCAAATCGCGGAAACGCTCCCCTTTCCCTGCAAGTAGCCTTTCTTCGCCAACTACTTTGTTGTCCTTAATTACCAAGCGGCTAATGTGCGAGCCACTCAGACCGCCAACAAACAAATTACCCTTCCACTCCGGAATAACGCTACTGTTGTAGAAAGCAATTGATCCTGGAGAAAGCACTGGGTTCCAATAATAAACAGGTTGTTCCATGCCTTCTTTTTGCTGAATGCCATCTCCAACTGCCTTTCCGCTATATTCAATGCCGTAAGTTATAATTGGCCAGCCGTAGTTTTTACCAGGTTTAATCAGGTTTACCTCATCACCACCTCTGGGACCAAATTCAGCTTCCCATAAATCACCTGTTTGCGGGTTAATTGCCAGTCCGTCAGGATTACGAAGGCCATAAGCATAAATTTCAGGTTTAGCATCTGCTTTGCCAGCAAATGGCCCATTCGGAACTGCTTTACCATCTTTGGTTAAATGAAGAATTTTCCCCAATGATGAATTCAATTGCTGTGCCTGAATTCTTACTTCACGATCTGACCGTTCTCCTGTACTTACAAACAGATCTCCATTTTTATCAAAAACAATTCTTGAGCCATATTGCAACTTACCAGTATGCGCTGGCGTAGCACGATAAATGATGGTTTGATTTTCAATCTTAGTTTCACTGGCCGATAACTTACCTTTTGCGATGGCTAAAAGTACACCTTTAGCTTGCGGCTCCGAAAACGCCCAGTAAACCATTCTGTTTTTAGCAAAATCAGGATCTAAAGTTACATCTAGTAACCCACCTTGTCCTGAAGCATCAACTTTGGGCAAACCTTCAATTTTTTTAGTGAGTTTTCCATTAGCATCGAGAATAACCATTGTTCCTTGCTTTTGGGTAATCAAAAAACCTCCATTTGGAAGTACAGCAATTGCCCATGGATTTTCCAATTTCCCGTTGATGATTGATATCTCAAGCGGAGTTGAAGTTTTAACGCCTGCTATACGCGTTTGGCCTGCGAACGCGGGTTTATAATCAGCTGTAGGTTTTTCGGTTTCTACGGGATTTTGCGCTGAAACAGATGCAACATTTGCGCAGTTCAATGTAAATCCAGCAATTAGAATACCTAATGTTTTGTTAGTAATCAGTTTCATAGGAATAATGCATTTTTCTCTTAAAGGAACAAAAATATTTGCTCATAAAAAAACCCGAATTCATTTATTGAACCCGGGTTTTTGTAATATTATTAGTGAGGTTTGCGCAATTGATTTAACTTAAACTTTTTGCTTGCACCATCAACCGTTATTTAAGCCAACTGCTTGTTTAATTTATCAGCTAATACTGATTTTGGAACCGCACCAACTTGTTTGTCAACTACTTGACCATCTTTGAAATATAATAAAGCTGGAATGTTACGAATACCGAACTGCATAGAAATTTGAGGGTTGTTATCAACATTCACTTTTCCAACTACTGCTTTACCATCATATTCTTTAGCAATTTCTTCTACTACTGGACCAACCATGCGACAAGGGCCACACCATTCTGCCCAAAAATCTACTAATACGGGTTTATCTGATTTTAATACAAGCTCTTCAAAGTTTGCATCTGTGATTTCTAATGCCATAATTATTTTTTTTATTTTCAAATATATGTATTCAATTGTAATGCCAACTACACTGTAATGTCAATTTGACACTTAGGTGTTACAGGTTATCAGTTAACTCCATTCGATTAAGGTTTTGGGTTCTGCATGCATTGAAACACGCAAATTCTAACCTGGAAACCGTTAACATACGATAAACTTAGTTTAACTTGTAATTTACAACATTCAATCCCACCAATTGTTCTAGGAACTTATTGTTAGGATTTATTTTTAAATTTTTCGAAGGTAAATCCAACATTATCTGCTTTTCGCTATCAAAAACGGCAAAGTTAAGTTGGCAGTTCTGTTGCTCAGAGTTTGCCTTATTGTCTGCTAATATGGCTTCAATTTCCCGCATTAACTCTTCATTCACCCGTTCAATTGGAACCTGAATAGTTAAACTCTTCGCCAGCTTATCTCGTAATTCAGACATCAGATTAATGGCAGTAATTTTAAATTCCCAATCGCCGGCTTTGCCAAAACGTTCTCCTACCCTACCTCTAATCTGCAAGAAATAACCTTCAGTTAAAAATGATTTAAACTTTAAAAAATCTTCACCAAATAGTGCCATTTCGCAGGCGTCATCATAATCTTCAAAAACAAATGTGCCGAATGGTTTACCTGTTTTGGTGATTCTTTGCGATGCCGCAACTACTAATCCGCCTACGCAAAGTTCGCGGTTCTGAAGTTTGGCAAACTCAGCCAAAACTTCTTCATTGGTATCGCCCATTCTTACTTTATTGATAATGCTCAGCTGCCTTACACCATGTGTACAAAACTTATCAAGCTCCAATTTATAGTTATCCAAAGGGTGCCCTGAAAGGAAAATTCCTATGGCATCTTTTTCGTATTTCAGGCGATCCATCAATGCCCATTCAGGAGAAACAGGCAAAGTAGGTTCTAAAATTAAATCGGCCTTTGAACCGCCAAACAATGAAGCCTGTGAGGTGCTTTCATTGTTCTGAAAATCGTTGGCAAACTTGATGATCTTTTCGATTCCATTCATCTTATCATGCGGACCGATGTAGAAAAACTGTGCCCGGTGCCCACCAAACGCATCGAATGCGCCGCTGTAAACAAAACTTTCGTAAGCTTTTTTATTGACGATCCGGGTATTTGATCGTTTGGCAAAATCATAAACCGAAGCATATGGCCCATTTGACAATCTCTCTTCGATGATGCTTTCCACCGCTTTCTCGCCCACACCTTTCACTGCCGACATACCGAATCGCACTTCTCCACGTACGTTTACTGAGAATTTCAAATCAGATTCGTTTACATCAGGACCCAAAACCGTGACGCCCATTTGGCGACATTCCTCCATGAAAAACGCTACCTGTTTAATATCGCTCATGTTATTGGAAAGTACCGCAGCCATATATTCTGCAGGATAATGCGCTTTTAAATAGGCCGTTTGGTAAGCAATCCAGGCGTAACAGGTAGAGTGTGATTTGTTAAACGCATAAGAGGCAAACGCTTCCCAATCTTTCCAGATTTTTTCTAAAGTTGCAGCATCATGACCTTTTTCGGCCGCTTGCTTTACAAATTTAGGCTTCATTTTATCCAGAACATCTTTCTGTTTTTTACCCATCGCCTTACGCAAAACGTCGGCCTCACCTTTGGTAAAACCAGCTAATTTTTGCGATAAAAGCATTACCTGCTCCTGATAAACCGTAATACCGTAAGTTTCTTTTAAGTATTCTTCACAGGCATCCAAATCGTATTGAATTTCTTCTTCACCATTTTTCCTGCGTACGAAACTCGGAATATATTCCATTGGTCCCGGGCGGTATAAGGCATTCATGGCAATTAAATCGTCGAAAACCGTTGGCTTTAACTCTTTCATGTATTTCTGCATACCCGGACTCTCGTACTGAAAAATACCGATGGTTTCACCACGCTGGAAGAGCTCGTAAGTCATCACATCATCAATGGGAAAAGTATCCGGATCCAGATTAATGCCATGTCTTTTCTTCACCAGTTTAACGGTGTCTTTAATTAATGTAAGGGTTTTTAACCCTAGGAAGTCCATTTTCAGTAAGCCGGCGCTCTCTACTACCGAGTTATCAAATTGGGTAACATACAAATCAGAATCCTTTGCGGTAGCAACCGGAACAAAATTCGTAATATCACTTGGCGTAATAATTACACCACAGGCATGAATACCTGTATTTCTTAACGATCCTTCTAAAACCTGTGCCTGTTGAATGGTTTCGGCACCTAAATCTTTTAAATTGCCTAGATTTTTAAGTTCGACTACACGCTCATATTCATCCGGACGTAAAGCATCTTTTAACGCTTTTTCATCTAGATTGAAGATTTTTGCCAGCTTCATATTTGGAATCAGCTTCGCGATTTTATCGGCCTCAAATAAAGGCAAATCTAAAACCCTAGCCGTATCACGGATGGATGACTTGGCCGCCATGGTTCCATAAGTGATGATTTGCGCCACCTGGCTGGAACCATATTTATTAATTACATATTCCATTACACGGCCACGACCCTCATCATCAAAATCGATATCAATATCGGGCATGGAAACACGATCGGGATTTAAGAAACGCTCAAAAAGCAGATCGTACTTAATCGGATCAATATTGGTAATCCATAGGCAATATGCAACCACTGAACCCGCAGCTGATCCACGACCGGGACCAACCGATACATCTCTGCGACGGGCTTCGGCAATAAAATCCTGAACAATCAAAAAGTAACCCGGATAACCGGTTTTCTCAATGGTGGCCAACTCGAAGTCTAAACGCTCAATTACCGATGGCGTTAATTCCCCGTATCTGATTTTGGCACCTTCATAAGTTAAGTGCCTCAAAAATTTATTTTCACCGCGTTTACCGCCGTCAACTTCATCCTCCGCAACAAGAAACTGTTCTGGAATATCGAACTTCGGCAAAAGTACTTCACGGGCAAGTTTGTAGGTTTCAATTTTATCTACAATCTCCTGTATATTCAAAATCGCCTCAGGCAAATCGGCAAAAAGTGCCTTCATTTCATCACCCGATTTGAAATAATATTCTTGATTAGGCAAACCATAACGGTAACCGCGTCCGCGTCCGATTGGCGTGGCTTGTTTTTCACCGTCTTTTACACAAAGCAAAATATCATGCGCATTTGCATCTTTTTTATTGATGTAATAGGTGTTATTAGTAGCGACTAGTTTGACCTCGTGCTTTTTGGCCAAAGAAATTAAGGAAGCGTTTACCCGATCTTCATCTTCCTGGTTGTGGCGCATAACCTCCACATAAAAATCTTCGCCAAACTTTTCTTTCCACCATACCAAAGCTTCTTCTGCCTGGTTTTCGCCCATGTTTAAAAGCTTGTTAGAAATCTCTCCGGAAAGGTTTCCAGACAGTACAATAATATCATCCTTGTACTGCTCAATTACACTTCTATCAATACGCGGAACGTAGTAAAAACCTTTGGTATAGGCAATAGACGACATTTTGGCCAGGTTGTGATAGCCATTTTTATTCTTCGCCAATAATACCATTTGGTAGCCATTGTCTTTTGCTGTTCTGTTCAAGTGATCATCGCAAACGAAGAATTCTACTCCCACAATCGGTGTCATCACCACTTCAGTCGGCCGCTGCCCTGCTTCGATGGCTTCGGCATTTTTAGCCTCTGCGGCTTTATTATGATTGAGTACAGCATTTACAAAGTGGAATGCGCCCATCATATTGGCATGATCGGTCATCGCCACTGCCGGCATTTTTTGTGCCGCAGCTGCTTTTACCAAAGCAGGAATGCTAATGGTACTTTGTAACACTGAAAACTGGGTATGGTTATGCAAATGCACAAACGTTGCCGCAGCAAGTTCCTGTTTGTTTTCTGCGAGCTCTTGTTTTGAAACGCCACCGCCTTCTGTTTTTTGCAGGCGTCTGCGGATTTCATCAGAAGCAGCCTTTAAATTGATATGCTTTAACCCAACACCTTCAATTAGTGCAGGGTTGATCTCTCTGAAACGTGGGAAATATTCTGCATCAACGAGAAGCTCTTCTTTTTTAAATACTTCGCGTTTAACCAGCTCTAAAAAGCAGCGTGTAGTGGCTTCCACATCGGCTGTAGCATTGTGCGCCTCATTAAAAGGAACACCGAACAAATACGAGTGTAATTCAGTTAAAGTAGGAAGTTTGAATTTACCACCTCTACCACCTGGCAACTGTAAAAGCTGTGCAGTTACTTCGGTACAGGTATCAAGCACTGGTAGTTCAGCCAGGCGATTTGCAACACCGAACCTATGAAACTCACAACCCATTATGTTCACATCAAAACCAACATTCTGGCCAACGATGAACTTTGCTTTGCTTAAAACTTCATTAAACTTAGCCAGCATTTCGTCAAATGAAATCCCTTGGTCTGTCGCCAAGTCGGTCGAAATCCCGTGAATCCTTTCTGCATCATAAGGAATGTTAAATCCTTCCGGCCTTACTAAATAATCCTGATGTTCAACCATCCTCCCCATCTCATCATGCAATTGCCATGCAATTTGAATACAACGCGGCCAGTTATCGGTATCGGTAATTGGCGCATTGTAATTACGTGGCAAACCCGTAGTTTCAGTATCAAAAATTAAGTACATATTGTATTTTAAGAATTAGCCGCTGCAGAAGAATAACGGTTCTTCAAAAATAAGGAATTTGAATGTTGATGTTGTCAGGATTTTATCAACAAAATATCTAAAATATGATCATGTATATGGTACATAATAACAACATTGTTTTAGCGGAAAGATTTTAATTGTCCTTAAAATTCTATAAAACTTGCAACCATTATTACTATAAATTCATCTATCGATTAATAATTAATTTTCAAAACAGATGAAAAGACTATTAACCGTAATTTTTGTTTTTATTCTATCTCTTGACGTTAGTGCGCAAAAAAAAATGACAACGCAAGACAGCATTAAAATATTTTATGAAAACCTTTTTTCGACACTAAAGGCTAAATACTTACACAAAGAGAAAATTAACTGGGAATTAATTGAATCTCAAACTAAGCAGGATTTAAATCAATACAATACTTTTCAAAACGCTCTCTCTGAAATTAAAAAACTATTTGACAGAATAGGCGCAACACATTGCAATGTTTACTATAAGCAGAATAAATATTCTGCTACCGTAAAAAATATTTCAAAAGAGGATTACAGTGAGCAATGGAAAAAGAAATATGATACCAAACCAACCTTTGAAGTAAAAGTACTTAACGATAGATATGGTTACATATTAATTCCGGCTATGCTGTCTTTTGATATAAGCGCTTCGAATATCCATAATATAGCACAACCATTATACAACAAAATTGCTGAAACTAAAGCTCAGAAAAATATTGAGGGCTGGATTATAGATTTAAGATTTAATACCGGTGGCAATTCATGGCCAATGCTTCTTGCACTATATGATTTTTTGGGAAACAATGATATCGGGGGTTCACTTAACAGCGATAAAAAACAAGAAAGCAAGTTTAGATTAGATCATGGGAAACTTATTGAAAAATCAAAAACAATATCATTTGTACATCCCACGGGCGAATTGTTAGATGAAAAAAGGGTAAGCATCATTAAGTGTGTACGT
>NZ_AJLG01000136.1 GCF_000258495.1 Pedobacter agri PB92 | reverse complement strand
CTTTTTTTATGATACACCTTTAATCATTTATCGTATTAGTAGAATTACAAAAACTATAAAAGTTGATTTAACCAAGGTTTAAGGCACAAAAATGTGATTCGATAGTTTTTAATTATAAAATTTTCAAGCTATCTTTCCACACCAAACAACCCTATTTAATGAAATTATACGTCCCAATGATCGGCTTGGCAATTGCTTGCTTTGCTACCTCCTGTAAAAAAGGAACTGAGTCTACTGCAATAGAAACCCTAACTAAAATTGAAACACCATTAGTTACTAATCTCAATAATGAACTAATGTTGAAACTGGTAAATGATATACGTTTGGCTGGCTGCAAATGCGGAACCACTACAATGCCACCAGTTACTGCGCTTACCTGGAATAGCAATTTGGCAACTGCTGCGTCCAATCAAAGTAAGTACATGGAATCGATCAACAAAATGCAACATGAATCTGCAAATGGAAAGGGTGTTGGAGATCGCGTAACTGCTAGTGGCTACCAGTGGAAGTCTGTAGGTGAAAACGTTGCTCAAGGACAAACAACCGAAAACCAGGTTTTTAATGATTGGCTTAAAAGTGAAGGACACTGCAAAAATATGATGAATGCGGATTACAAGGAGATAGGAGCAGCGAGGGCAGGTGCTTTCTGGACTCAAGTATTCGCTGTGAAAATGTAAACTTGCTTAGCCACAGCTTAGCACAACTATAGGAATCTAATGTTAAACTGTGGCTATCTTATTTTTAAATGAATTACCCGCTAAATCATTTTGAGTAATGCCTGATAATACCGCTCGTAATTTTCCGGATCGGTATTCAGGAATAGAAAAGGTTCAATCAGTTCCAGCTCCATTAATAAAAATCTTCCGTTAACGAATGTTCCGTCAACTCTTGCATACAGGCAGCTTTTTGCAAAAAGATCTACATATTGGGAAGCTATATCAATCACCTCCTGACGAGGCTTTTGTGGGTGAACAGAACCTCCATGCGCAGGCTGAACCCTAAAATCCCCAGGTTTTGCCTTTTTTACTAATGAGTGGCTGTAAGTTCCATTAAAAAATACAAACGACCATTCTCCATTTTCTATTATCTCAGATAAAAATGGTTGAACAATAAAATCTTCTTCTTTAACAAGCACCTGCAGTTGATTATTTATTTCCTCCACATTTTCATCTGTCACTTTAAAAGTATTTTTCGCTCCACCGCTTACACATGGTTTTACAATAAGCTTTTTCGAATTAAACTGCTCAAAAAAATCATTAAGTAAAAATTGATCATTTTTACTGATAAATACACTTGGAGTAACTGCCAGTCCTGTGGCTTCAATTTCCTTGAGGTAATGTTTGTTGGTATTCCAGCGTACAACATCAATCGGATTTAATAGCTTGACTTCTTTTGTTTCCAGATGATCAAGCCATTTATGAAATTCATTAATCCTGTCAAAATAATCCCATGGAGATTTTAATACGGCCAATTGAAAGTGCTCCCAATTTACAGCTGGATCATCCCAAATTACCTTTTCAATGTGGAGTCCTTTATTTTTTAGAAAGTTTAATAGTTTATCATCTTCACTTTCAACGGTTGTTGAATCGTATTTTCCCTTATCCAAATAAGTTACCAGTGCAATATTCATGTGTTAAAACTATGTTTTATCCATCAAATTTCAAACTAGAACAATGACATCTGGTCATTTGGGACTTTAAAAAGCGAATGATTTAAAACAATGCGCTTCACATTAAGACCATTTAAACGGCAGTGCAGCTTAAAATTATCTCTGATCATTTTTGCGATATGGCCGTCTCCACGCATGCGATCTCCAAATCTGCTATCATTTACATTTCCTCCATGGCAGCTTTGTATCATATGCCAAACCTTGTCAAAACGATCTGGAAAATTCTTCTGTAGCCAATCTTCAAATATTTGAGCAATTGCGCCATTTAATCGTACTACCGTATAACCTGCCTGTATTGCACCAGCACTAGCCACCGCTTTTAAAATTTTTGGAATTTCGTGATCGCTCAGGCCCGGAACAAGTGGCGCAACGACTACGCCCATCGGTATTCCAGCTTTGCTCAATTCTTCCACTACTTTTAGTCGCTGTTTAGCAGTTGTGGTTCTTGGCTCCATTACTTGCCTTAAATCTTCATTTAAACTATTAATAGAAACATAAACCATGCAGAGATTTAGCCTGGCCATTTCCTGCAAAATATCTTTGTCACGAAGAATAAGCGAATTTTTTGTAATCATGCCAATGGGTTGCTTGTACTCCAGTGCTATCTCTAATAGCTGACGGGTTAATTTGAATTTCCTTTCCGCAGGTTGGTAACAATCGGTATTTCCAGAAAGTGAAATCGTGGAAGCATCCCATCCTTTTTTTTCAAGAAATTTTTTAAATAGGATAGGAGCGTCCTTTTTCACGATAATTTTGCGCTCGAATTCGATGCCTGCACTATACCCCCAGTATTGATGAGAATTGCGGGCATAACAATAACTACAGCCATGTTCACAGCCCTGATATGGATTTAGCGAATAAGCCATTCCAACATCTGGACTATCAACCTTATTTACAATAGATTTTGAGTTTTCGAAAATAAAGGAGGTTTTGTGGTCACTTTCCTCCCAATCATCAATGCCCTCATCATATTCTTTGACATAAATATCCTTTAAGAATTTGTTATGTGGATTAACCTGAGCACCCCTTCCTCTGAAATACTGTTTTTCTTCTCCAGTCATAAATTAAAATTACTAATATTTTTAGTAATTTTAATCGAATGTGGAAAGAATCTTAGTCAAATTTTAGCGGGTGGTATGTAGTCCATCGGCACCATATCGGCAACTTTTTCGTAAGCCCAATAACCTTCATAAAGCAGCGATCTTGAATCATAAATCCCGCCGTTTTCGTAGAAACGAACGCCACTGCTTGTTAAGTTAGCTACTGAGATTTGATTTTCGGGAACATCCAATGGCCTGAAAATCCAAAATCCGGTTTTTGAATAGGCCAGCGATTCTTTTTCTTTGGTATATTGAACAATAAGTGCGTCAGTATAACTCAGGTATTTTAAATTTTCATCGTAATCATGCACCAAGGTATCTGGGCGTACATCGCCTCTTGAAAACCTGTCGATGGTTCTTGGCATTTCCTTTTGTTTGGTCCAGAAGTTGAGCAATGCGGTGTCAATCTTTCCTGCACTTTTTCGCACACCTGTTTTTTCTGGCAGTGTTTTTATCTTCTCCAAATTCGAATTGATCACATATTCTGGATAACGATTTGGATTTGGTATTTTAAGCATTTTATTGATGATAAATCCTTCTTCTTTGCTTTTTCCAGCGTAAAGCGACCTAAAAAAATGTTGTGATGATCCATAGTAAGCAATTTCTCTGGCTGCGATATATTTTTTCTTTTTAGCCGCAGAAGCTTTTAGTTCCTCGAAGAATGGATGACCTGAATAATAAATAATGTGAGTTCTCGAGTTATACTCAAAATGATCCAGCATATATTTTAAACGATAGCCCAAAGCTTTATTTTCAACCACGAGAAACTCGGTGGTGCTAACAGTTAAAGTACTTTTTGTAATATCGAAATCAACATTGAGTACCTGAGGATTTAAAATTTTACATTGAAGCGAATTTGGGGATTTGCCAATGAAAAACTCTCTAAACTGATTGATGTACTTTTGCCTGTTCGGATCTGCACGCACAACTACCTCATCCAATTGAGCGACGTTCTCTTTCAAAACCAGATCAACAGTAACTGATTGATCAGAAATAATTACGCTTTTAGAGTAGGGGAGGTATCCCACAATCTGAACAAGCAAATCATAACTACCTGGTTTAAGGTTTTGAAGTTTAAATTTCCCATCATTGTCGGCAACGGTAGCAATTTTATAGCCGCTCAAATAAATACTTGCACCAGGTAAGCCATCTCTGCTATCTCTAACAGTGCCGCTGATGGTAAACGTGTTTTGTGCAAAAGCACAGAGACCAATAATAATAAGGAATGAGGTTGCCAGTAGGCTTTTAATCATGAAAGCGAATGTAACCAAAAGCGGTAATATTCCGAATGTCAGGATATGATTTTAACAAATTTAACTTTTTTTCAAAGCGATTCTTTGAGGCTAAAATCCATCGGCACACTATCTGCAATTTTTTCCCAGGCCCAATATCCTGAAAACAACATGGATCGGGGATTGTAAATGCCACCATTTTCATAAAAATATACAGGTGCAACCTGTAAATCGATAATAGAAACCTGATAATTTGGCATGTCTAAAGGACGGGATATCGACTGACCGAGTCGATTTACGAACATGGGATCTTCAGTTTCGTTTTTGTAAATCACGTAAAGCTTGTCGGTAAAGTTGATTGCTTTAATGTTTGGATTGAAATATTTAACCAAAGTATCTTGAAGTACATCCCTACGATTTAAGATTGAAATTCCTTTATTCAGGTTTTTCTTCCTGGCCCAAAAGCTTAATGAATCGTCTTGAACGTTTCTAATCGTAATATTGCCATTTGAACCAATCTGCTTTTGAGCCAGGCGCCTCATGTTCGCATTGATCATACTATCTGATGGCCGATCCGGATTAGGTTTTGTAATTAGCTTATTGATAATATATCCCTCCTTGGTGGCGCTATTCTGAAACAGCGATTTGAAAAAATGTTGCGGTGATCCTAAATATGCCTCCTTTCGTTTCTTCGCCCAAATGCGTTTTTTCCGTTCTGATCCTTTTAAATCTTCATAATAAGGAAAACCCTCATAATAAATTATTCCTGTTTTGCTTTCCCATTCGAAGTTTTTAACGAGATATTTAATTCTGTAACCAAGCGCTTGATTCTCAATAATTAAAAACTCATTTGTTTTGACAGTTAATTTTCGATCTTCCTGATCGTAATCGATAAGTAATACATTTGGGTTAACAATTTTACAAGTTTGAGCATTAGGTGTGGTGCCGATAAAAAAATCACGAAACATTGCAATGTAATGCGCCCGGTTTGGATCAGGTTTAATAGTTACTTCGGCTAATTGTGTAATGCTTTCTTCAAGAATGATATCCAGTTTGATCGCTTTATCTGAAATGATAACATTTTTGTTGAGTGCTTTATATCCGATTAACTGGATTAAAATATCATAATTCCCTGGTTTAAGCGGCAGAATGTATTTACCATAATTGTCTGCTACTGTGGCTATTTTATAACCACTCACATAAATTCCAGCCCCCGGTAAGGCTTCGCCTCGCTTATCTTTTATGGTACCCGATAGGTTGAAGCTTTGTTGGGCAAATGAAAATAGAAAAATCAGGTTAGAAAATATAAACAAAACAATCGATCGCATTTTTAAAACTAGTGTTTTAGTTTGAATGATGCAAGTGTATTGTTATGTAACTACCCTAACAATTCCTTCGCATTTTCAATTGCTGAAGCACCCGGATTTTTACCGCTCAACATCTCTGCAATGATACCCACACGTTCATCAGCCTTAAGTTTTCTGATGCCGGTACTTGTTTTGCCACCAGATTCATTTTTGTGCACGAAGTAATGTGCATTACCTTTCGCAGCAATTTGTGGTAAATGGGTGATGGAGATTACCTGCATATTTTCGCCAAGATCTGAAATTACTTCACCGACTTTTAATGCTGTCTCTCCAGAGATTCCGGTATCAATTTCATCAAAGATAATCGTTGGTAAGGAGGTGTGTTTAGCAAGTAGGGCCTTAATCGCCAGCATCAATCGTGATAATTCTCCGCCAGAGGCTACTTTATTAACAGGAGCAGGGCTTTGTCCGGCATTTGCAGTAAATAATAAGGAAATTTCATCCAAACCATCCTTATTTAAATCTGATAATTGTTTTTGACTCAAAACCAACTTTGCACTCGGCATTCCTACTCTTTTTAGCGTTAAGGCGGTTTGGTCTTCCACAATTTTAATCGCTTTTTTACGATTACTGCTCAATGAATTTGCTTGTTTAGTTAAGCTAAGTGTAAGTTGTTCAATATCTTTTTCGAGCTGTTCAATATTTGCATCTGATGATAACAGGTTATTTAAGTTTTGCTCAAGTTGATTTTGGAGTGCCAGTAATTCGTCGTTATTACTTACACGATGCTTTTGCTGCAATGAATAAAATAAGTCCAATCGCTGATTAATGATTTCAAGGCGATCGGCACTGTGCAAAGTATTTTCTTCCAGGGATGAAACTTCATCTGCTATATCTTTAATTTCGATGATCGATGATTTTAGCCGCTCAAAAAGTGCGTTAATTGCCGGGTCAAACTTTTCAATAGCCTGTAATTGTAACTGTGCTTCTTTTAATATCTGTAGCGCTGATGGTTCACTTTCTGTTAATAAACCAGTTGAGGTAAGTAAACCTCTTTTTATGGTTTCGGCATGGGTAAGCTTTTCCAGTTCCAACTCTAACTCTTCTTGCTCGCCCGATTTTAAATTGGCCTGTTCCAGTTCGTTAAACAAAAATTGCTCATAGTCTTGCTTATTTCTAGCTTCAGCAGCATCTTCAATGAGTTTTTTTAATCGATTACGCTCATGCCTCAATTTTTTAAAACCACTTCTGTACTCAACTAATAAAGTTTGATGATTAGCCAATGAGTCTACGATGAGCAATTGAAAGTCAGCATCGTTTATTTCCTGCGTGGCATGTTGAGAATGGATATCAATTAACTTTTCGCCGATTTGCTTTAATATGGATAAGTTAACAGGCGTGTCGTTAATAAAAGATCGCGATTTTCCATCAATAGAAATCTCACGGCGAAGAATAGTTTCATTAAAAAAGTCCAGGTCATTTTCCTCGAAAAAATCTTTGAGCTGATTGTCAGCCAAAGCAAAATTTCCCTCAATCACACATTTTTTTATCCTGGTTAAAGAAATACTTACTCTCTGCCCTTTGCCCTAAAATTAACGATAAAGCACCTAAGATGATAGATTTTCCGGCGCCTGTTTCACCGGTGATGATATTTAAGCCTTTATCAAATTCGATATCAAGGCTATCAATTAATGCGTAATTACGAATGGAAAGTTTTTGTAGCATATCAGTCTACGAAAATACTAAAAAGTTATTTCAACATGATGCTTAAAACACAAACAGCGAAGATAAATCTTCGCTGTTTTATGGTTTGTTTGGTTTGTTTTATTTTTATGATTTTTCTTTCTTCTCTTTTTTCTCCGCCTTTTCTATCTTCTCTTTGAGTTCTTTTACCTCTTTATCAAATTTCTCTTTCAGCCTTTTATATTCTTCAGTTTGCCTTACTTTATTGTTGGGCTGGTGATCATTTAAATAAATTGTTGAACTTTCAGGTGTAGAAAAATTATATTGGTAAACCTTCGCTAAAGAATCATTTTTTAATCTTGATAAGTTTGTAATTCTTCTGCTATCAGCCTTTCCAATACGATCTTTTAAGGCGTCTAATTCGGCTCTAAATTCTGGCGTATTCAATTTAGCGGCAGTTTCTTCACTCATTTTTCTCCACTTTTCCATCGCTTCAGGAGAATTAAATTCTTTAGACATATTTTCTGCAAGCTTTTTCCACTTTGCCTGAGCTTCAGGAGATGAGTATTGCTTTGAAATATCTTCACCAAATTTTTTCCACTTGGCCTGCGCTTCAGGAGATGAAAATTCCTTTGCGATATCCTCTCCAAATTTCTTCCATTTAGCCTGAGCTTCGGGCGAGGTATATTCTTTCGCTACATCAGCCCCAAACTTCTCCCATTTAGCCTGAGCTTCCGGAGATGAATATTCCTTTGCAATATCCTCTCCAAATTTTTTCCATTTTGCTTGCGCCTCAGGAGAATTAAACTTTTTGTAGATCCTTGCCTGAAACAATGAATCCTTAAATTTAAAATTAGAATCACTTGTTAATCTAAATACATTTTTGCCAGAAAAAAGCTCATCCTTATAAAAATCCCTTCTCAAACTATCAGGCATTTCATTTAACGAGTTATACTCTGTTTTTTTACCATTGGCATCAATGGTTACAATTTTTATTTTACGTTTTTTACTCGTATCAATTTTTACAAATGTCTTCACTGTGCCGTCGGCACTGATCATGGTTAATTCGTTTTTAGCAACTATTTTGTTGTCTTTTTGCCGATCGGTTGGATTAATCCATGCGATAGAAAACAGACATGCAACGCCAAGGGTGAGGGCTGCCATTTGCTGTTTGGCATTTAAGTAATTTGTTTTCATATTGGTTATTCTTTTTATGCGCTGATATAAATTTTGGGTTTTCCCTGTCGCAGCCATGGCGTACGCAGGACTGCTCTTATCTTTTAATAATTCAAGTTTGAGTAAAGCGTGAGCATAGTTTAATGGTTTGCCGGTTATTTTCAGTACAAGATCATCGCAAGCGTGCTCTCGTTCAATGTGGATAAATCTACCAGCCATCCAAACAAATGGATTATAGAAAAGTAATGTTTCAATAGCGGTTTTGATCAGGTTTAATAGGAAGTCATTCCTTCTCACATGAGAAAGTTCGTGGATTAAAATAGCCTCCACCTGATCATTATCCAGCTGATTAACCAGTGCGATTGGGAACAAAACAACGGGCTTAAAATAACCAATTACCAATGGAACGTTTACAATGGAGGATAATCTAAAATTAATCGCCTTTTTAATCTTTAACTTAGCAGTTACTTTTTCAAATAATAAATTCCATTCATCAGGAATAGCGCTTAGATGCAGTGTTTTTAATTTATTAAGTTGATTATAGCCCTTTATAATGACAAAGAGTTGAAGTACAATGCCAATTAAGTAAAATATTACTACGATTGGGAAATAGGCCTCTGCCTTGCTACTGAAGCTCTCTGGCAAATTATTTAAATACTGTTGGAACTGAAGGCCTTGCTGGTTGATTACAGCTGATTCCTGAGGGATGTTGATAAGCATTTGAGTTACAAAGTGATAAACAAATCCTATAAACATCAATACAATTGAACCGAAAGCAAGATTATGTTTATATTTTGCTGCCAGTTTCGGTAAACTCATCATGATGATGAATAAGACACCGTAAATAAGGGCACTTTGCCAAAGGGAATTTAAAATACTCCATCCAAATGCCTTGATGAATTGTTCTACTAAAGTTTCCATAGTGGTGTTTTTATCGATTACTCGAACATTTACGTTTTATTTTAGGGCTAAACCCTACACCTTTCATCCTCAACCAATAGCACTACTTAAGGCTATCTAAATATTTTTTGATTTCGTCAAGCTCATCTGCACTTGCGCTATGATTACCCAGTGCCTGCATTACTAATCTCGCCGCCGAACCATTAAAAACATTATCAATCATCTTTGTAACCAGCTGCTTCTCCGTTTTGTCTCGGTTAACTATGGCTTTATAAATATGTGTTTTTTGGTTAGTGTCCCTTTCAACCATTCCTTTTTCATGCATAATTTGCATTAATTTTAGAGTAGTAGTGTAGCCAGAATCCTTTTTATTTAAAGCTTCATGAACTTCCCTTACCGTAGCAAGCCCTTTTTTCCAAAGCACCTGTAATATTTCCATTTCGCCTTCTGTAGGTTTGATGTTATTAATAGTCATATTGTTACACGTTGTACGAATTATTTCGTAATCAAATGTACGAAGATATTCGTATAATCAAAATATTTTAACATTTTTTTTTATTAATAGACGCAGGAACGTGTAAAACGTTGCATAATTAAGAAACGAGGAAGGTGATATTTTGAGTTTTCAGCACCAGGTTAAGTTAATTAAACCTGATTGAAGTGGATACCGGCCTTGTGCAGAAGGCTTGCAGGCGTATAAACGGAAAGCAGGGCTGACTTTAATTTGAAAGATGGAAATTGGTTTTCAAATGGATTCATGTTATAAATTAACTTTATACCAATTATCAACCATAAATTTAATTTTTTTTCAATCCTTCGTATTTACCAATATTGGCAGGATCGATTTCAGCCAGCATATTGTAAGCTTTCATCCGCTCCTGAGTATTTAATTTAGAAAGTACATTGGTCACCTCTTCAGCTTTAGAAGCAAAATAAACATTAGGAAAAATAGATCCCAGTTTTTGTTTATCCATTTGTTGTAATGCTGGCAGGGCCGATACAATTTGTGTTAAACCTTTATCATTGTCGGTAAGCTCGTCTAAGCCGTTTAGGTGATAGGCGTAAATAAAAACACGCAGTTCGCTGAAAACTGGATTCAACACGTTTTCATTAAACCAAAAGCGATTGCGTAAACCATCAATAGCTTTCCAGCCAGTATTACCAGAGGCCTGCGCCAAGTTGATAATATTCTGTGCCTTTTTAAAGTAAGTACTTCCACCCAGTTTGGCAAAACTATCTTTATCAAGTCCAATAATGGTATATGCATAATAGGAGAGAAGTGCACTGATGTTGGAGATATAATTTTGATCAGAAAAATCAATCGTAGACCCATCGTTATAGCTAAAGTCGAAATTCTTATCGCTCATATTTAGCAGTGTACTATTGTATGAACTGTTAAAAACCGGGCGACTACTTTGTATCTGTGCTTCAGCAGTATACCCTGAACCACCATCCCACGAATTAATCGTAATTACAAAACTACATTCAATGCGCTCTTGTGGTTTGTAGCTTTCAACACTAAATTTATTGTTGTTCAAAAAATCGCGGATTGTTCTTTGCAAAGCCTCCAGAGTAGGTTTGCTTATGTTCGATACCTGGGGCGCCAAAACGGTTACCCGGGCATTCAGTTCCTGAGCTTGTAATTTCCCAAAACCAATTATCAACAATATCCAAACAATCCTTTTTATCATTTTATGATTTTTAATATAGCGGTACAAATATCTTTAGCTACCTCAGTTTTCGATTTCAGCTCAAACAAAGTTCGCTCCAATGCCTTGTTAAAAATAGTAATTTTATTGGTATCTGCCTTAAATCCGGCACCTTGATCATTCAGGGAGTTAAGTACAACCAAATCTAAGTTTTTCTTTTCTAACTTACCCTTGGCATAATTTTCCTCATCGTTGGTTTCTAATGCAAAACCAACTAAAATTTGACTCTCCCTTTTGTTTTTCCCCAGCGTCGCCAAAATGTCCACAGTTTTCTCTAATTCCAAAACCAATGCACTTTCCTGTTTTTTGATTTTTTGTGAAGCTATTATTTTTGGACGATAATCCGCAACTGCAGCGCACATTACCGTAATATCTGTTTCCGAAAAAATAGATGTGCAGGCATTTAACATTTCTTCTGCACTTACTACATCAATCCTTTTTACGTAAGCGTTTGATTTTTGAGCTGTAGGTCCAGCAATCAAAGTAACATCAGCGCCAAGCTTCGCCAACTCGTCAGCTAAAGCAAACCCCATTTTGCCAGAAGAATGGTTGCCGATAAAACGGACAGGATCGATTGCTTCATAAGTTGGCCCTGCAGTTACCATACTTTTTTGCCATTTAACGGCAGCGACTGTTTAATACTATCAAGTAGAAAAGCCACAATTTCTTCTGGCTCAGCCATACGGCCTTCACCATGCAGTCCACTGGCCAATTCCCCGCTGCCAGGAGAAATTACAATATTGCCATAAGTTGAAATTTGATTGATGTTGTTTTGGGTACTTTCATGCTTCCACATATCCAGGTCCATAGCTGGGGCCACATATACAGGGCATTTTGCCGAAAGATAAACTGCCGTCAGTAAGTTATCACAAATCCCGGTCGCGAGTTTAGCAAGTGTATTGGCACTGATAGGAGCAATAATAATGAAATCTGCCCATAAACCTAATTCAACATGATTGCTCCATACGCCAGTTTCTTCTTCAAAATATTGGGTGTAAACCGGGTTTTTAGAAAGCGTAGCAAGTGTTAATGGTGTAATGAAATGCGCACCATCAGGGGTAAGAATTACCTTAACGTTTGCGCCAGCTTTTACTAAAAGCCGAACCAGAAAGGCCGACTTGTAAGCTGCAATGCTACCGCAAACGCCAAGAATAATGTTTTTATTTTTCAGCATTTAAGCAAAGAGTTAAATCACAGTGCATAGAGCGCATGCGAAACGCCTTAGCTCCAAACTCCATGCGCTATGCCAATGTTATTTTTGTTCTTTAGCAGGATTTCTGTGATAAACCTTATCATTCAAAAACTCATCCATAGCAACTAAAACAGGTTTAGGCATACGTTCGTAGTGTTTGCTGATTTCAATTTGCTCACGATTTTCGAAAATCTCTTCCAGGTTATCATTGCTCGAAGCAAATTCTGCTAATTTACCGTGCAACTCTTCTTTAACGTTATTCGAAATCTGATTTGCTCTTTTAGCAATTACAACTAAAGATTCGTATAAGTTATCTGTAGTTCTATCCAAATCGTGAACGTTTCTGGTAACTGTAGTATTTGGTACAGCAGGCTTGTTAGTATTCATGTATTAATTAATTTTTAATATTCGTGTTATCAGCAGTAGTTGGTTTAGTAGAAACGGTATCCTTTAATTTACCAGTCCTGATCAACATCTGCTTATATTTTTCTTGATCAGCTGCATATAATGCAAGCTCTTGTTTTGAAGCCACAATCCCATCCTCAACATCTTTCTTCAATTGCTTGGCTTCACGTGTAAATTTGCTGTCAGGGTGATTTTCAGTAAATTCAGTATATAATTCAATCGCCTCGTTATAACGATCCTCCTGGCGGATGATATAACTGTTTTTAGCATATAAATATTGTGCTTTAATCATCAAAAAGTCCATCTCTTCGGCATATTTAATATCCGGATAGTCTCTTTGTGCGTTTTTTAAAGCAATAACAGCCGCCCGATAATTATCTACATTACTCGGACCAGTCGTTAAATACATCTTTGCGTTCTCAAAAGCTTTATCTTCCAATTTACCTCTTAGATCAGCAATGTATTTACCCGCTGCCGCCGCCCGATCACTGTTTGGGTATAAGTTAATAAATAATTGCAATGCATCAATCGCTTTATAAGTATTTTCTTGATCCAAAGAGAAAGATGGAGATTCTAGGTAATAGCAATAAGCACCCATGTAACGAGCCTCTTCAGCGTTTTTACTGGCAGGATACGTATCTGCAAAACTCTTGAACTGATACCTCGCAGTAGTGTAATCACTCAATCTATATAAAGTATACGCATAATAATAGTTCAAATCCTCAGCCTCTGCACGACCGCGATATTTTTGCGAAAGATCTTCAAAAAGAACTAAAGCTTTACTGTAATCCCTTTTATTGTACAATCTAAGTGCTTCCTGGTATTTTTTGGCAACGTCATTGCTCGCTCTCAATTTTTCGAAACGACTTTTACAACCCGCAATACCCAATGCGGCAACAAATACTAAAATAATTAAGTGTTTAACTTTAAACATTCTGCAAAGATAATTAATAATACGATAACATCAATAAAAACAATTCGCCGCTAAGCTATGCAAAGCAAATCAGTACATATATATAGTTAACAATTTTTAACATAACGCTTCATTGTTTCTCTTTACATATATATACTATGCAGTATTGATAATTTGGAAAGCACATTCATTACTACTATATAAG
>NZ_AJLG01000135.1 GCF_000258495.1 Pedobacter agri PB92 | reverse complement strand
ATGATCGAAGGCAATATTGGTGTTAATTTGTATGCTAAACCAGGATGGGGACTAAACATTTTGAGAAATCAAATTTTAGGTGAGGATCGTTTTGATTATGCTTTCCGTGAATACATCAAGAACTGGGCGTATAAGCATCCAACACCTTTCGATTTCTTCCGTTCGATGGAAAATGCCGCAGGTGAAGATTTAGCCTGGTTTTGGAGAAGCTGGTTCCTGAACAATTGGAAAATGGATCAGGGAATTGGAAATGTTGAAGCTGTAAAGCAAGATAATAAACTAGTGGGTTACACCATTCGTGTTAATAATCTTGAAAAAATGCCAATGCCAATTATTCTTCAGGTAGAAACTGCAAGCGGCAAAAAAGAGATCGTTAAAGTACCAGTGGATGTTTGGATGAAAAATACTTCATGGGTAGTTCGCTTCCCTACAACAGAAGAAGTTGTTGCGGTAACGCTCGATCCAAATAAAGTGTTACCAGATTCTAATCCTGATAACAATACCTGGACAGCAGGAAAATAATAATTATGATTTTAAAGCCCTTGGATGAAAATCTAAGGGCTTTTTTTCTGAATGTGATGAGCGAAAAGGAAAATGTATATAAAAGTTACGATAAAATTGCTGAATGGTTTGCCAGCAACAGACCCGGTCAACTGATTGAAAAGCCTTACATAGATCGGCTTCAATTACTTCTTCCAAACCAGGCAACAATTCTAGATCTGGGTTGCGGAAATGGAAAGCCGATCATGGGGTATTTGCTACAATCAGGATTTCAAGTAGTAGGCGTAGATGCAAGTGAAAAAATGCTTGATCTGGCTAAACAAAACTTTCCGGCAGAAACTTTTTTATTGCAGGATATGCGAGAGCTGCAAATTGGAAATAAGTTTGATGCCATTATAGCCTGGCATAGCTTTTTCCATTTGCCCGCTATTGATCAACCCAAAATGATTGAAATATTCGCTAATTATCTCGTTCCTGGCGGGATGCTCTTATTTACATCCGGTAGCGAAAGGGGTGAAGCCTGGGGATTAAATGGTGGTGAAAATCTTTTTCATGCTTCATTGGATTCTGATGAATATCGGCTACTCTTGCAGAATCATCAATTTGAAATCATAAATCATACTGTGAATGATGCAGCATGTGGAAACGCTACGGTTTGGCTGGCCCAATTTAATCCTCAATAGTTTTATAATTTCTTTAACTTTGCGCCATGGCCGATCAGCAAAAAAACAAATCCACTTCACGGAATCACGCTTGAAAAAATTGTAACGGATTTGCAGGCTCATTACGGCTGGGAAAAACTTGGTACGTTGATTCGCATCGATTGCTTTAATAACAATCAGAGCATTAAATCGAGTTTAAATTTTTTGAGAAGAATGCCCTGGGCTCGCAAAAAAGTTGAAGATTTATTTCTGGATACCTTCCATAAATAAAATTTGCATTGCCCTACCTTCAGGTTTGATCATTAAAAAGCTTATTTAAAATCTTTCTAATTTAGCTTAAAAGATTTATCTTTACGAGCAACACCATGAATAAAGAAAAAGTAAAATTATGGTTTAAGCGAGTGGGCTTAATCGGTTTTTTATTCTTCCTGATTAAAGGATTAATCTGGTTAGTGGTATTTTATTTTATAGGGAAGAATGTTACTTAAAGGTAAACAGCATATTCGCTAGAAAATTCCAAACAAATACAATTACAATCGCAAAAAATTTAGCAACATAAAAGTTGGTTCCGTTTTTTCTCTGATGAAACAGATAAATAATGAATGTATTTAAGCCAAGCCCAATTAAACTAACGACTAAAAATTTGCTAAATTCTGTTCCCCAATGGGTATTGGTGCTTTGAAAAGTCCAGATTCTGTTGATTAAATAATTGTTGGTTACGGCCAGTGTAAATCCAATGGCGTTGGCGAGGTATTTATTTACTTTTATTTTTTCTTTAAAAAGCCAGGTAGCACCGAAATCTATCGCCATGCCCAGCAAACCTGTCAATCCAAATTTTATAATGCGGAAGAATAAATCCATGCTATTCTACTTTAACCAAATAAAAATGTTCTAATACCTGGTTTCTGGTGTTTTTATTTAAAAACTTCGGCGTCAATTTAGAGATATGAAAGTATTCAAAAGAATTCAATACTTTAACGTTGTACAACGTTTTTAATTTTGATAATTCAGTTTCTGAAACATAAACAACTAAATCTTTTGTGCTTTTGTATTGATTTAAATCATCGTAATTCCATAAATATTTAACTTCCCCGGGAGCGTAAAAATCAAATGAAAAAGCATCAATATAATTTAAAACCGCTGGTTTCGCAGTTGGGTAGTTTTGCTTTAGCCATGTTCCGGCTTCACTGCCCGATTGATATTTCAATGCTGCCGGATAGAAAAATACAAAAAGATATATCATGAGTCCAATAGATAGAAATACACTACGGCCAATGATGGTTTCAGTTTTAGTTCCCTTGAAAAACCAAAATGCAAAAAGAAAAAGGCTCGCTAAAATGATAATTGCCAATACATAATTGTTAAAGCCAAAGAAATAAGCTAATGCAGAAAGTATAAGTATAACCAAAGCGTAAATAATGTTCTGCACCATTAGAAATGCTTTTAAGCCTTTTACTTCGAGTTTTTGTAAGTACAGCGCTGTGATTATTGAAAACTGCGGAAAAATAATTAAAATGTAATGTGGCAGCTGAAATTTTGATAAGGAGAAGATTAAAAACGTCACCGTAGCACTCGCCCAAATCATAATACTTTCTGGAGCTAAACTAACCCGATTTTTCTTTTTGAAAAGATTTATCACTGCTGCGTACAACAATACCGACCAAGGCAAAAAGGCCCATAGTGTGGTATGTAGAAAGAAAGAGATATCACCCTTGCCTTTTATTGGGCCATTGTTAAAAAAGCGCCCGAATTGACTGTCCCAGAAAAAGAATTTTAATCCAGATACCCCCGTTCGGTTAAAAACAACTTTTTCAGGGTGTAAATCAAATTGTGTATAAAGGGAGTAAAGCTCTGGAGTAATGAAAACAAAAATCAACACGATTGCTATCCACCATTTTGGTTGCCACAGCTGTTTGTATTGCTTGGTAAATAACCAATAGATGATGAAACCTGCAAATACAGGGATGAGCACAAAAATTCCTTTTACTAAAATTGCGCAAGCCGCAAAAAATGAACCTGCAACAATATGCCAGAATGAATGATTCTGCGCCTTGTAATAATGATAAATTGATGCCAGCGTAAAGGTGGTGATGTAAATTTCTGCTCGTACATCGAAAGTAGAGGTGCCGATATGTAATGCGCTAAGAAAAATTACAGCACTAATTAATCCGGTTTTTTCATTATAAATATCTTTTGCTAGTTTATAAAGATACCAAGCACCCAAGAGGCCAAACAGGAAATTTGGTAATTTATAAGCGAAGGCAGAGATGCCGAAAAGTTTAAAAAAGGCGGCGGCGATCCAAAAAGTTAAATGTGGTTTATCCAGCCAATCTGCTCCACGACCATAAAGGTTAAACCAATCTTCGAAAATGATGATGTTTTTTGCCATCGAAGCGTAAAGTGCTCCATCTGGCTCCATAACGCCACTAAAAAGGGCAAGGCTGCTTACAAGTAAAAGTAACGCAATTAAAACTTTATATAATGTTGTATCCTTTAAATTCATGATGATTTGGACAAATATGAGCAAAAAAAAGTCAAATTTATTTAGAGCTTAAGATTAACAAGGGCAAAGCATTATCTTTGCTACATGACAAAGTTATCGGTAAACATCAATAAAATTGCAACACTTCGTAACAGCCGTGGTGGTAATAATCCTGATTTAGTTAAAGTTGCGTTAGATTGTGAACGTTTCGGAGCGCAGGGAATTACCGTCCATCCTCGACCAGATGAACGCCATATTCGTTATCAGGATGTTTATGATTTAAAAGCCGTAATTGCTACTGAGTTTAATATTGAAGGTAATTGCCGTGAAGATAAATTTGTGGATTTGGTATTGGCCAATAAACCTGCTCAGGTAACATTGGTTCCGGATGCTGAAGGTCAAATCACTTCCAATCATGGTTGGGATACCATTAAACACAAAGATTATTTAAAGGAAATGGTTGCTGTTTTTCAGAAAGAAGGCATTCGCGTTTCTATTTTTGTTGATCCTGTTGTAGAAATGGTAGAAGGTGCTGCAGAAACTGGAACAGATAGAATAGAATTATATACTGAAGCCTACGCTCACAACTATTTCGGCGATCGTGAAAAGGCGATTGTGAATTATATTGCTGCGGCACATCACGCAAATAAACTCGGATTAGGCATTAACGCTGGTCACGATTTGGATTTACACAACCTGCATTATTTTGCCCAAAGTATTCCTGGTTTACTCGAAGTTTCTATAGGTCATGCTTTAATCAGCGATGCACTTTATCTGGGTTTGGAAACCACCATTCAAAAATATTTACAACAACTTTCATGAGTTTGAAGTTGAAAGACTTTAAAAAATACGATCGTCATTGCGAGGCACGAAGCAATCTCTCAGGCAAAAAGATTACTTCGTGCCTCTCAATGACATTTATCGATAAAAAATTAACATGTTAAAGGGAATTCTCCTTGTTTTTTTTGGCGCCTGCAGTTTCGGCATTCTTTCCACTTTTGTAAAATTAGCCTATCACGACGGCTACACTTTAGGTGATGTTACTGGTGCGCAAGCATTTTTTGGTGCTGTAATACTTTGGGTTTTATTTTTCTTTCAAAGCCGCACTTCCAGTTACAAAGCCAAAGAAATTAAGCTAATTACCCCTCGGTGGAAAATGGTTTTGGCTGGTACGTGTACGGGTTTAGTTTCGATATTTTATTACCAATGCGTAAAACTTGTTCCTAATTCGGTGGCAATTATTTTACTGATGCAGTTTATCTGGATGAGTATTTTGTTAGAATTTATCATCTACAAAAAGAAACCTACAGGATTACAATTTTTAGCCATTCTTTTGGTTTTAGGTGGAACCATTTTAGCCAGCGGAATGGTTGAAGCTACAATTTCGAGTCTCAGTTTAAAGGGTATTGGATTTGGCTTATTGGCAGCAATTTCTTACGCTGGCTTTTTAATGTTGAGTGGGAAAATCGGAAATGAATACCCAGCGCTGCAAAAAAGCGCATTAATGATCACGGGAGCATGCATTTTGATTTTTATTCTTTTTCCGCCTATGTTTTTATATAACGGTGCTTTAAGTGGTAGCTTGTTAAAATGGGGATTAATTATTGCCGTTTTTGGAACCGTAATCCCTCCGCTATTTTATGCAGAAGGTGTACCAAGAATCGGAACAGCTTTGAGTTCTATTTTAAGTGCCGCTGAATTGCCTGTTGCGGTGATGATGGCTGGGTTCGTTTTACAAGAGCAGGTTTCGTTTTTGAGATGGATAGGTGTTTGTGTGATTTTATCGGCAATGGTTATTCCAAATCTGAAGTACTTGAGGAAAGGTGGACGGTAAAGATTTAGGATAAAGTTGTTGCTTCATTTTTTATTAAATCTTCGAACTTTCTAATTGCCAACCTCAGACTTATTAAAAAAATAAATACCTTTAAAAAGCAAATATTATAAACATGAAAAAACATATCCTTTATATTTTATCTTTTCTAATTATCGGCTTCGCCGGATGTAAAGCCAAAACCACTATTAACCAGGATGAAGCCGGAGAAGTAATTACAGATTATTTGAAAGCTAACCCAGAATATAAAACCACTCGCTTTAATTTTGGTGAAATAAAATTTAATAACACAAACGATATGTTTGAGCTAGGAAAATACAAATCATTAGCAACGAAAGGATTGGTTACTTTAAGTTTAAAAGAGGCTAAAAAGAAATTCCTTTCTAAGGATAGTAGTTTCGTTTATCAAATTACCTTAACGGATAAAGCAAGTCCGTTGGTGTTGAAACAAGATAATGATAGAGCAACTGTAAAAACAGTAACTTATGTTCTCTCTGATGAAAAGCCTGTTGATTTTGAGCAAGTAAATTCGAGTACAGCCAAAGTTACGGTGTCATTAAAAATGGTTACCACCGATTTTGAGCCTTTTGATAAGGATGCCAGTAAAAACAGCAACTTTATTACAAAAACTTATAAATTAAAGTTAGATAAGGAAGAAGGTTGGAAAGTGCAGAAGTAGTTTCTTATTTCTTCGTATTTAGAAACCATGTTTTAAGTTTTTTAAACAAGTCTACTTTCTTAGGCTTAGGGTTCCCGTCGTGTGTTAAATTATTGTCGTAATGATTTTGTAGTTCTGCTGCGTACTCTTTTTCAGGTAAACTACCGGATTTCAGTTCATCTATAAAACGAACAGCATTGAAATTAAGCATACTGTTAAGGGAAACTGCATAATATTCACTCCTTTTTATAGGGTTCTGATTTGAGTTGATCTCAGCTGCTCGGTTTTCTGCAAAATAATCGATATGATGAATAAGTGGGTTGAGTTTTTTTAGTCGTTTAGTACCTTTTCGCTCGTTGCGCCACGGATGTTCTTTTTTATAAAGTTGAGCCAATAGAAAATCTTTGTTCCAAAGGGTAATTTGGTGCGACATTAAAAAGTGAGATGCCTTATTGTCTAGCTCTGAAATATTAAAACCCTCAATAAAATGATCAGTTTGTTTGGTTGTATACACTTCAGAACTATGGAGTTTTATTTGCATCGTATTATTTTTATGAGCAAAATCAAATAATTCTCTAAATAAATCTAAATTTACGGGCTTACTAAGCCACATATCTTCCTGGAAGTAGAGCACATATTCTTCTTCTATACTTCTAAGTAGGGTTGCAAGTCTATCTGCCCATTCGCCCTTGCCTGATTTAATGTTTCTAAAGCCTTTAATGTTTGCATCCTTAACTTCTGTTGCGAAATAGTAATTACAGGGAATGTCAAAATCCCAGTTTTTGGAAAATGCATAGTCAAAACCTTTGTAGAGAAATTCGTAACGGTCGCAGGCATGAACTAAGAGCGCAACCTTATGATTTGATTTTGGCATGTGAGCGTTTAAGATTAAAGTTTCAAAGATATAAAACTATGGAGGGTTTACACCTTTATTTGAGCATAGGTTTAAATTTCTAAACCCGATAGCAGCGTAAATACTTTTTGTTTGCAGCAAACACTGAATAAACGGTGATGCTGAGGTACGAAGCATTTGTAACCTATGAAACAGATGCTTTGTGCTTCAGCATCATAGAAACTAACGAAAAGATTGTAGCGAATGGCGGGAACGAACTTTAATTTTAGTTAAAGCATTGCTTTCCAAATAATCAGTTATTCCATTAAAATTGAACAAACGTTTGCTTCAATTTCCATTTGTAAAATCTACTATTTTAGTCGCTTTTAAGCATAAATAAGACACCTTTTTTACACTGGTACATAGCAAAATACAACACTGTTTTTGCTACCTTTGCAGCAAATTTATTATTCATACCCGCATGAGCTTAAATATCCATTACAAGGAAGATTTTCAAAATCGTCATATTGCACCAAATGAGGCAGATACCGCTGAAATGTTGCAAACTGTTGGCGTAAATTCTATTGATGAGCTAATTGAACAAACTGTTCCGACGGCAATCAGGTTAAAACAACCTTTAAATTTGCCTGCAGCGAAATCAGAAACTGAATATCTTGGCGCTTTAAAACAAACTTCGTTGTTAAATAAAGTTTTCAAAAGCTTTATCGGTCAGGGTTATTATGATACGATTACGCCAGGTGTAATTTTACGTAACGTTTTCGAAAATCCGGGATGGTACACACAATACACGCCATATCAGGCTGAGATTGCGCAAGGTCGTTTGCAGGCTTTGTTAAATTTCCAAACGATGGTTATCGATTTAACCGGGATGGAAATTGCAAATGCATCTCTTTTAGATGAAGGTACAGCTGCGGCTGAGGCGATGTTTATGCAATACAGTACGCGTAAAAATCAGGCGGCGAAAAAATATTTCGTTTCAGAATTAGTTTTCCCTCAAACGATCGATATTTTAAAAACCCGTGCTAATCCTTACGGTATTGAATTGGTAATCGGCAATCATTTAGATTTCGTGGCTACTGAAGATTTCTTCGGTGCAATTGTTCAATACCCGGCAGGTAACGGCGAGGTTTTCGATTATAAAAACTTTGCTTCAGAATTACACAATCAAAATATTAAATTAACAGTTGCGGCTGATATTTTAAGCTTAACCTTATTAACACCTCCAGGAGAATGGGGTGCTGATATTGTAGTAGGTACCACACAACGTTTCGGTATTCCGATGGGTTTTGGTGGTCCTCATGCTGCATTTTTTGCAACTAAAGAAGAATATAAGCGCTCAATCCCAGGTCGTATTATCGGTGTAACCATTGATAGCCACGGCGATTACGCTTTACGTATGGCTTTGCAAACCCGCGAGCAACACATCCGTAGAGATAAAGCAACTTCGAATATTTGTACTGCGCAAGCATTATTGGCTATTATGGCTGGTTTTTATGCGGCTTATCATGGTCCGAAAGGATTGAAAGCCATTGCAGAACGTACACATGGTTTGGCAGTAAGCTTAGCTTCAACACTTAAAGGTTTAGGTTATGAGCAATTAAACTCAGCTTATTTTGATACCATTCGTTTTGATTTAGGCGATTTAAAAGGCGGCATTCACTCAGGTTGTTTAGATAACGAAATCAATTTAAATTATGTGGCTAACGTTGCTACAATTTCAATTGATGAAACGACCACTTTTGAAGATATTGCGCTAATTGCGAAAATCTTTGCGAAAGTTAAAGCAGTTGCGGCAGACCAGGTTGAAGTGGTAGAAAACGTAGAAACCGTAATTCCATCAGCTTTACAACGTACTTCTGCATATTTAACACACCCAATTTTTAATTCGCACCATTCAGAGCATGAAATGTTGCGTTACATTAAATCATTAGAGGCAAAAGATTTATCCCTTTGTCATTCGATGATTGCTTTGGGAAGTTGTACCATGAAGTTGAATGCTACGGCAGAAATGATTCCGGTTACCTGGTCTCATTTTGGTCGCATACACCCATTTGCACCAGCCGATCAGGTATTAGGTTATTATTCAGTTTTTAACGAACTGGATAAATGGTTAAGCGAAATTACTGGTTTTGCTGCCATGAGTTTACAGCCAAATGCTGGTGCGCAAGGTGAATATGCTGGTTTGATGGTTATTCGTGCCTATCACCACGATAGAGGCGATTTTCACCGTAATGTAGCGTTAATTCCTGCATCTGCTCACGGTACAAATCCTGCTTCTGCAGCAATGGCCGATATGAAAATCGTTGTTGTAAAATCTTTAGAAAACGGCAATATCGATGTTGAAGATTTAAAAGCAAAAGCAGAATTACATAAAGATAATTTATCGTGTTTGATGGTTACTTATCCATCAACGCATGGTGTATTCGAAGAAAGCATTATTGAAATCTGTGAAACGATTCACGCTAATGGTGGACAAGTTTACATGGATGGTGCAAATATGAACGCACAAGTTGGTTTAACTAGCCCGGCTAATATCGGTGCCGATGTTTGTCACTTAAACTTACACAAAACATTCTGTATTCCTCACGGCGGTGGTGGTCCGGGTATGGGTCCAATCGGTGTGGCAAAACACCTGGTTCCTTATCTTCCTGGTCACGCGGTGGTAGATATCGACAAAGGAAAATCAATTTCTGCAGTTTCTTCTGCGCCTTGGGGTTCAGCTTCAATTTTGATTATCTCTCACGCTTATATCGCCATGATGGGTGCTGAAGGATTAACCAATGCTACAAAATATGCGATTTTAAATGCAAATTATATGAAAGCTCGTTTAGAGCAACACTATCCGGTGCTTTATTCAGGCGCTCAAGGTCGTTGTGCACACGAGATGATTTTAGATTGCCGTTCTTTCAAAGCTTTCGGAATCGAAGTTACTGACATTGCAAAACGTTTAATGGATTATGGTTTCCACGCACCTACGGTTTCATTCCCGGTTGCTGGTACTTTAATGGTTGAGCCAACAGAATCTGAGCCTAAACATGAATTAGACCGTTTCTGTGATGCCTTGATCGCGATTAAAAAAGAAATAGATCAGGTAGAAAATTTAACTTTTGATAAGGTTGATAACCCATTGAAAAATGCACCTCACACCGTTGCGGTAATTACAGCGAACGAGTGGGAGCATGCTTATAGCCGTCAAACTGCAGCATTCCCACTGCCATATGTACTGGAACGTAAGTTCTGGCCATCAGTTGGTCGTGTAAATGATAGCCATGGCGACAGGTCGTTAATTTGCGCTTGCCCACCGGTTGGAAGTTATTTGGAAGAAATAGTGCCTTAAGAATTAGGGTTTAGGGTTTAACGTTTAAGGTTTTTCCTTTCCAAAGCCGAGTCCGTCATTGCGAGGAGGCTTTTTCAGCCGACGTGGCAATCTGTTTAGATAAATCATCTGCAAGTTTTATGAGTTCATTCTCTTAAAACTTGCAGATTTTTTTTTGCAATGCGGTAACGCTATTTTGCTATCAGTAAGCCATCAGAATTTACATTGTAACCCTGAATTTTAATCTGATCATTTTCAGCAGTTAAGGTCACTGTTTCTTTAGATTGAAATTTGGTTCTTTCAACCAGGTAGTACAAAACATAGGTTGCTGATGATTGAGTTCCCTTTATTACTTTTGATTCCCAATGATCGAGTTTTTTGCTTTTAATTTCTCCTAGCTTGTTCAGCGTTCCACTTAAATAGTTGTTTAATTTTTCAGCGCTGGTTACGTCTTTAAATTGTGTACTTAATAAGGGGTTTACTTTTTGAAACTCCCTTTTTTGAAGCAGGGTATAAAATTCATCAGCCACTTTTTCTGCAGCTTTTTTATCTTCTTCACGGTTGATGTAGGTGCCGCTAAAGTTGCAGCCGATTAAGGTAAGTAATAGGCTAAATGCAAATAAAACTGGTAAAAATTTGTTTTTCATGAACTATTAATTTGTTGAATTTAAAATAATGTTTTTAGATAGTATTTTTCATCTGGAAATTTATAAGTCTATTGTTATAAAACTTCCATGGTTTTTTATCGTTATTTCGGCCGAAGCCGAGAAAACTTTGTCAGAAATCCAGGGTAAAAATTTCTCTATTTCCCCGCGTGTTAATTGAAAAACGATTATTCAAATAAGTTATTTGAAAACTCCAAAATGCCATAAAATTCCTGATGGGTCGTGAAGGAAACATTCTTTTCCCCAGCTTTCATGTCTGATGGGGGTTAACCTCACGTTTTCATATTTGCCAGGTAAATCAAGTGCTGAAAGTTCTTTGTAAAATTGATCTACATCATCCACTTCCATAAAAATCATGGTGTTATCTACCCAATCTTTAACGTATGCATTTTGCAGGTAGAAAGCTATGTCGCCAGTTTTAAAAACCGACATGCTTTCGCCCAATGTTACTTCTTCGAAACCTAAATCACGGTAGAATTTTCTTGAAATTTCAAAGTCCCTGGCTCCGATAAACGGGCGGATTGATTTTGCGTGGTGGTTCATAACATGCTTTTTTTGAGTAAACGAATATAAAAATAAAGGCTAAACATTTTGCCACCCAAAATAGTAGCATCAACTTTTTAGCTAAACTGGATTGAAATGATATCCTTTTTTGTTGCGGTGCTTCTATGGGCTAAGCAGTTACAAAGCCAAAAAAGATTTAATGAAAAGCCCGACTGACATTAACTACAGCTCAGCAACTGCTTTTCAAATCATTTTATAAGATGCAGATTAAACCTCTGCAATATTTTTCTGTCAATAGGATGCTTATAAATAAATCGGGTTATTTGAAAAACTTAACATACATCAATAGCAACCGAACTATCTTAAACATATCTTTGTATCAAATTTTAAAAAACCAAAAAATGAAATTAAAAATCTCTTCAATTTTTTTATTAGTTGCAGTTGTGTCTTTATCAGCTTTTACAACTATTAAACCAGTTGCTTACACTGTAGATGTAGCAAAATCAACCATCACTTGGATTGGTAAAAAAGTAACCGGTTCTCATAACGGAACAATCTCTTTACAATCAGGAACGTTAAATGTTGACGGTAAAAAAGTAACAGGTGGTACTTTCACTATCGATATGAACTCAATTAAAGATGCTGATGGTAGTGCTAAATTAGAAGGACACTTAAAAGCAGATGATTTCTTTGGTACAGCTAAATTCCCAACTGCAACGTTCGTAATTACTAAAGTTGCTGGTATAAACGTAACTGGTAATTTAACCATTAAAGGAATTACTAAACCTGTAACTTTCCCTGCAACAATCACTGTGAATGCAGATGGTACAGTTTCAGCTTTAGCTGGTAAAATTCTAGTTGATAGAACTAAATATGATATCCGTTACGGTTCGAAATCTTTCTTTGATAGCATTGGCGACAAAGCAATTGATGATAACTTCGAAATTGGTGTGAAATTAGTAGCTAAAAAATAATTATTCCTGTCTCGGAAAAGGGAAAGGTCTCGATGCAAATCGGGACCTTTTTTTGTAAAACGTTATTGCGAGGAACGAAGCAACCTCATTTACGCGATATAATTTTTTGAAATTTTGGAAAGCAATTGTTGAGCAATTTCTAAGGTTTGTTCCCACTATTCGCTACAATCTTTTTCAAACCTATAAGGTTTTGAAAACCTTATAGGTTTAATCAAAAGTATCTTCGCTGCTATCGGGTTTAAAAACCAACAGCACTGCAAGAAACAAAAGTTGTAAATTTCAGGTTTGGCTAAAGCCCTGCCAGCTTTATTTAGTTCCGTCAGTTGAAACTGACGGCAATGAAACTTAAGACCCATGGGTTTTTACTTTAAGCTTTTAACTTTTCACTTTCAACTTTTAACTCTCATCTCTCAGCTATCTAATCTTAAAACCGCCATCAACCTCATCAATAAAACCGGTTGCCTGTTCTTTGCTGTGGTAAAATAAACATTCCCAGTTTTCTGCTGCGGCCCTTTTTCCAAATTCTTTGCGTAATTCCATCGCCTTGCGGCCATCGAAATCGTATTTGGCAATAAAATTTTTAATCAACTCGCCCGGTTCAGGCAAAACATCTCCGCCAAAAAAATACTTTACTACTGCCTTCGGTTAAAAGGAAAACCTGGTGATTTGGACAATGAGCGCCAGTAAATTCAAAAGCAATGGTTTCATCTAAATTTCCATCTCCTTCAATAAATTTTAACTGCGCATTGCGTTGCAAAAACTCAAAAATATCGGTATGGTAAGAAGAAGAGGTACTGCTAAATGCCGTTTCCCATTCTCCACGGTTAATCACATATTCCGCATCAGGGAAACTGAGTTCAGTTTTATCACCAAGGGCATGAATCATTCCACCTGCATGGTCATAATGCAAATGCGACATCAAAACTTTTGTCACATCAGTTGGGTCGAAACCTGCGTTTCGGATATTTTTATGTAAAATCAGCTCGCCGTGATCATCGCTAAAGCCTAAACCGGTATCAAAAAAGGATTAAATCATTCTTTAACTCCACCAAAAAAGGCTGAACATAGTGTGTACGT
>NZ_AJLG01000134.1 GCF_000258495.1 Pedobacter agri PB92 | reverse complement strand
ACGTACACACTGATGCCTTCAAATGCCGGTTTTGTGATGGGAGGAATAGGTACTGGTGCCGCCATGAATGTCCAGCGCCAATGCAAAAATTGTGGGAATGAAGAAAAAATCTCCCTTAAGGAAGAAGAATTAAGAGGAATTGATCAGCCTGAAATTTTACAAGCTAAAGCAGGGGCGTCATTTGCCAGTGGAGGAACTGCTCCCGGAACTGTTCAATCTGGAATTGCCTCAACCAAAGGTGCTGGCACTAATCTTCCAGCTCATATCAATTCTGATTTGGGCGGTAAAATGGGTGCTGATTTTTCTGGCGTAAAAATTCATGATAATGCCCATGCCGCAAAAATGACGGCTCATGTAAATGCCAGGGCTTTTACAGTAGGTAACGATATTTATTTTAACAAGGGAGAATATAATCCGAATTCATCGGGTGGGAAATTCTTGCTGGCGCATGAACTTACACATACTATCCAGCAGGGTGCAACTGTGCAGCGTAAAACTGAAGAAAAAGAAAAGGTTTTGCGCAAAGTTGAGGAGACAGAAAAAATAGATCGCTGTGCTTGTAGTGATGAAATAGTGCAGCGTTGGGATCTTGGTGATTGGCTAGCTGAAAGTGCCTGGGAAATTGTAGAAGAAATTGCCCCGGCAGAGTTTGTTCAATTACTTAGGGAAATCAGCAGCAAGGGTATTCTTGGCTTTTTACGAGAGAAACTCATGACGAGTTTAAATCACCTGTTCGATAGATTTCCTGCTGTTGGCAATTTTGTAACCAATTTAATTTCGGTATTCTCACTGCTTTATGAGCGGGTTTCAGTTATTATGCAGGCACTAATTGCCGGCGATTGTGCACCATTATTGGCGGCTGTAACAGAACTTAAAAACGTAATTACCACTGTTGCTACCGATGCATGGACTGGATTAACTGATTTTGTGAGGCCTATCGGCGATTTCTTCTCTGGTTTATGGGGCGCTTTTGGTGCACCTGTAGTCGATTGGCTTGGACAAACAGCAAGTGATGTTTGGGTTTGGATGCAAGGCATTGGCCAAAGAATCTGGGATTGGACTTTACCCGTGCGTGAGTATGGCGCCATGGCATGGGATTGGGTAAAATCAACGCTGGGTATTGGCGCCGATAGTTCTGGCGGTGAAAATTCCAACGGCATGATGCAATGGGTAACAGGCAAAGCCGAAGAAGCTTGGACAGGAATAAAAGAAACTGTTCGTCCGATTATTGAGCCCGTACAGCAAATTGCTGAAAAGGTTGTGCATATTTTGCCACTTAGCGCCATTATGAATTTGCGTGATACCGTGTCTAATTTTGCATCGGGTGTAAATGGTATGGCAGCTGCCATGGGCGATGATGGATCAGGAATAGCGGCACAGGCGCAACAAGCCTCTTTAAGAGATATCATTCTTCCTGCAGTGCAAACAAAAGTTGTTGAGGTACAGCAGGGAATTGGTAACGCAGGTTTATGGGTAGCTGAAAACGTTGGCGGTTTTGTTAATCAGATTACAGGGTTTTATAATTCTATAGCTTCAAGTTCTATATTTTCTGCCGCGGCACCTGCAATCGCATGGATAAATGATACTGCTTTAGGTTTGGGCAATTGGGTTCAGACTGGCGTGGTTAATTTATTTAATCTGGCCAGTAGCGGCTTGGGTTATTTAGCAGGTTTCATTACCCCTATACTCAATGCTTTGCAGCGAATTGTAGATACCATTGGCGATTTAGCTGGCAGGGCGGGGGATTTTATCTTGGGGCCATTTATGCTTATCCCTGAATGTATTCGAACCCCAATAAAAAACTTTCTGATTGAACAAATTCTGAGCAGAATCCCACTTTTTAATCAAATTATGGCGATTGGAGATGTTTGGGCAAGGGCACAACAAATCGTTATGACGATCCTTTACCAGGTTTTTGTTGATGGCAATTTGCCGGGCGCCATGTGGACCTTCTTCAGGGAATTGTTAAGTCTGGTCGGCATTCCTCCAGAATTAGTAGTTTCAATTTTAGCTAATGCTTCTCAAGCAGTAGTCGATATTCTGGGAAATCCGGTCGGATTCTTCATAAATCTGCTTAGCGGTTTACAGCAAGGCTTTAGTCAGTTTTTTGGAAACATCGGCACGCATTTATTATCGGGTGTGGTAAACTGGCTAACTGCTGAAATGCAGGCGATGGGTATTACACCGCCAACTGATTTCTCTTTCGGCTCAATATTTGGTTTCATCCTTCAGATATTAGGTGTAACCATCGACAATATTTTTAATCTGTTGGCGTCTAGAATCGGAGAAGAAAGGGCGCAGCGTTTACGTGGAATGTTGGATATGGCTACCGGGGCATGGAGTTTCGTAGCCGATGTGGTTGAGCGTGGGCCTGCAGCGATTTGGGAAAGAATTCAGGAACAGTTGAGTAACCTCTGGGATACCGTAATCGGAAATATTGTAACATTTATAAACGAGCGGATCATGGCGCAGGCAACGGCCTGGTTATTAAGCATGCTCGATGTTTCCGGAATTATGCCTGTTGTAAATAGTATTTTAGCGGTATACCGGGCCATTCAAAGTTTTACCGAATATTTTGTGCCTATCCTTCGGATCATCAATCAATATGTAACCATGCTGGCTGATGTTGCCCGAGGTAATATTGCAGGAGCAGCGAATTTTCTGGAAAGTATTTTAGCGAACTCTTTACCGATTATGATCGGCTTCTTAGCTAACCAGTTTGGGTTTGGAAGAATCGCCACCCGCATGCAGGAAATATTAGAATCGGTAAAAGCCCGAATAGATGCCGGGATTTTATGGGTAATTGATCAGGCAATTAGGATAGGGGGAGCAGTTATCGATGCAGGAAGAGCGGCTGTTGCGGCAGTTAGAGAATGGTGGAATAGAAGAATAGGATTTACAGCAGAAGACGGTTCCAGTCATGAATTGGTGTATCGAGGTTCTGAAACAAATCCTGAAATGTGGGTAGAGAGCACACCACAATTGGTTTACGTTTTCTTAAACAATACAATTACTGATACAACTATACCCATGCGTAAAAGAAATGCTGCAACGAGAGCAAAAACTTTTTATGATACTAGAATTATTCCTGCACTCGATGCTTTAAAACAAATTCCCAGACAAGATTCTGCACAAAGAAATCAAAAATATCAAGATTTATTAACAGTTGAATCCGAGTTTACCCCGTTGCTTGGTCGTGTTATTGGCGGTGGAGAACTGTCGAGCGATATTATGAAATACAATTTTGAAGGACTGGTTGGAACTTATGGTCGTTTTCCAGAGAATCCTAATGATTTGTTAACACCAGATCACCAACCTCAGGCAGCAATATTAATTGCTGCGGCTCAAATGGAATACACGGAAACAAATCAACTGATAGCGCCAGGAGATACTGGGTTTGGTTCTGGCAGGAAAATTTTCCCGCCAGATAACAACATCCATTCGCAAACAAGAGGTCATGCAATGGGTGGGTTTACCATCAACCTTTTTGAAGATCGTCATGAAATGGGTAGAACATTCGGGCCAAAAGGAATGACAACAAAAAATCAATTTTTATCAAATGTGAAAACAACTATCAATTCCGGTGATACACCAGAAATAATGAGAAGTAAGGTTGTGGATGAAATTATTCGAGATAGAAATGCTGATGTTAATTTTATGTTTGGAATTATAAATCAACCACTTTTGGCACCCGCCTGGGCAGATTTGAATGCATCAACCGCATTTCCCGACGGTATGACAAAAGAGCAATTTTATAGAACGGTTAAAGCCAGATTGCAACAAGGTGAGAGAACATTACAAGCGCAACCGCTTCAAAATTTAAAAGCATAATTATGAAAGGTATAAAAGAAACGGAAGATTATGTCGGCGTAAAACCATTCTACGATATGATATCAACTAATACTGAAAAGAATTATATTGATTTTTTTTATTCTGATGATCGAAAAAACCGGAGTAAAAATTTAATTGGTTTTGACTCTGATCAATTGATTTATGTTGGCAATACAAAAGGAGCAGATTATATTTTTATTTGTTTAAAGGGTGAAAACCGTGAGTTGTTAAACAACCCCTTGGTTTATGTTTCCTCGGAAGGAGACCCATGGGAGTTCTTCGCTCAAAATTTTGATGAATTTCTATCCCTTTTGTACTTCGGAATTTCCATTATACCGGATACGCTTATCAATATTAATGCATATCAGTATGGAATCGGTTTAGAAGGACTAAAAGAAAAGATTATGAATGAAGATTACTTCTTAAGATTGAATAGTCTTCTAACTTCAACTTTTCCAGGGTTTATTGAATTTCGAAAACGTTTGGTAACTGATTTTAAAATCAATCAACATGCAAATCCCATAGATTTAATTTTCCATGCGAAAAGTAGAAATCCATCCTTTACTCAATGGATTTCCAACATGAGCAATCAATAAAATCTTTAGTTTATCTTTAAAAACTCTTTTTTTACCCATCTGTTATCAGCATTTATTTTGCTCCAACCGTTATTCTCATCTCTAATAAATACTTCCTGGCCTTGGGTTAATGAAGCAACTTTAGGAAAAGTATTTCCAGCTCCGCTACGCACATTTAGAGTCGAGGCGTTCACCGTAGCACGGGTTACAGGCTTGGTATAAGCGGCATTTACCCAATGTTCTTGCGAACCAGATATCTTATACCAGCCATCTTTTTCTTTATAAACACGAAGGATTGATCCCAATAAGGCTGGTTCTCTATCGTCAGCTTTTTTTGCTTGCGAAGTTGCTGCTTCTCTGATATTTAAAGTGTCTGCGGTTACATAAACATATTTTAAAACATCAGTATTTATTGTCGAAACGGAAGGAATAGTAACACCGTTTAGCGCTGCGCTTACCAAAGGCAGAAAATTTTGCTCGCAATCATTTACTTTGTTTCCTCCAAAAAAGTTTGTACCCGGACATGTTTTATTATTCTTTGTTCCATTATTTCTAACGCCGCTGCTCAAATCAAACCAATGGTGATAAACAATTTTATTGCTGTTAACTTCAATTCCGAATTTCTTGCAGAGTGCAGCTGTCATTCTGATAATTGTATCTTTATGTGCAGCGGTCATGGTATCTTTCCCCTTATCAAAATTGCCAACATGTTCCATACAAACCGAATTCGAATTAAATCCTAAGATACATGCAGGAGTTTTCTCCATACTTCTGCCGGTAACAATAGAGCCATCAGCAAACGTACTGAAATGCTGCCCGATGTCGGCCCATCCGTTTTCGCCGACATGGTAGGCTTTCATATTTTTTTGCATTTCGAATTGGTTATTTCCTTTAAACTGAATATAACTCGGGCTCCAGGTATGATGCTGTTGGATATTCAAGATGGTTCGTGCAACGCGTAAGTTAGCAAGCCAATTTTCAAATTCATCAATGCTCATTAAATTAAAGCCAAATTTAGTTGTCATGGTGGTTTAAGTTTTAATTGGTTAAGTGGCAAAATCAAGCTAAAGAGAGGAAATAGGGAAGGATCGTGTAGCGCCAACTAAATATAAGTAAATATTTATGATAACTTTTTAATTATCAGATAATTACTTAGTTTTAAGTAGTTTTATGATGGCTATTAACTTTGAAATAAAATTTAACTCAATCTGCTGTACAGGTCTGAACAATGATCTTTTAAACGAAAACCAATTTAATTTTTTTCGATAATATTCTTTATATCTCATAATATAGGCTTCGGTAAGTTATGCTCAATAGAAACACTTTTTGTAATAAATTGAATAGATATTGGAAAATCGATTTAGGAATGCTTTAATTGGCTTTTCGATTTTGATATGATAGAAATAATATTAATATTTGTTTAGTTCTAACCAAATATCAAAGTCGAAATTAGCCATGTAGAAATAGTGTAGATGCTATCGCATGAGCTTTTGAATATTATTAATGTTTAAATGCGAAGTACACTTAACTTTTTGCTCAGCCTGTTATTAATCTTTTTGTTTACAGATTATGCGCTTGCACAACCAGCGCAAACTGAATATTTGAAAAGAATAGCCATCATTGAAAAAATATCAATCAGTATTTTAGGGTGGCGGATAAGGCACTTTATCTGGAAACTGTTGGCAAACATGAAAAGCCTTACTCTTATCTGTGGCCATTATGTGCCTTAATACAAGCCACCAATGAAACGGAAGCGCTTGGTAAACCGAAAATGATGGAGCCAGTCGTTTCAGCAATTAACCAATATCATACCACTGAAAAACCTGCACCTTCCTACCAGTCTTATATAGATAAAAGCTCCAGATTTTATGACGACAATCAGTGGATCGCCATTGCCTATCTGGATGCTTATCAAAGAAACAAAGATGTAAACTATTTAGATAAATCAAAAGAGATTTATAAATGGTTATTAACGGGTTATGATAAAAAAGCTGGTGGCGGCATTTATTGGCAAGAGGATAAGAAAACATCAAAAAACACCTGCTCAAACGGACCTAATATTTTAATCTCTTTACAATTTTACAAAATTACCGGGGATAAAAAATATCTTGATACTGCGCTGTTGGTTTACAATTGGACAAATAAAATGCTTCGATCTTCAGAAGGTATATTTTATGATGCGATAGATATCGAAAATCTAAAAGTTGATTCGGCTACCTACACTTACAATACCGGTACAATGCTTCAGGCTAACGCATTACTCTATCAACTTACCAAAGAAGATAAGTATTTAAAAGAAGCGAAGTTTATTGCCACTAACGCTGAGCGGCATTTTTACAAAAACAATAAGCTTGGCGATCATTACTGGTTCAACGTTGTTTTATTACGCGGATATTTAGAATTATTTAAAGTTGAGAAAGACGCAAAAAGATTAGCGTTTTTAATTAAAGATGCTGAAAGGATCTGGAAAGACGAACGTGATGAAAATAATTTGCTCGGAAAACAAAAAAATAAATCATTGATTATGCAGGCAGCTATGTTGGAATACTACGCCCGCCTGGCAAAACTAAATTTAACCAAATTATAATCACACATAATGAAAAGAAGAACATTCATACAAAACACGGGTTTATTGGGCGCTGGGGTACTGGCTTCAAAATTTTCACTGGCGGGAGAATTGCTTCCTGATTTTCCGGTGGTAAGAGTAGCTGCAGGTAAAAGACATTTTCAGAGTAAAGCAGTAGATGCGGCAATTAAAACCTTTCAAGCCAAAGTGAAAAATCCGGAGTTGGCTTGGCTTTTCGAAAATTGCTTCCCAAATACGCTGGATACTACGGTATATTATGAAGAGAAAAACGGGCGGCCAGATACTTACGTAATTACCGGAGATATTGATGCCATGTGGCTTCGCGACAGTTCGGCGCAAGTTTGGCCATACCTGCAATTTGTTAATGAAGATGAACCACTCAAGAAACTAATCGCTGGCGTTATTATCCACCAAACCCAGTGCGTTTTAAAAGATCCTTATGCAAATGCTTTTTATGGCGATCCGAATAAGGTAGGTGAATGGAAAACTGATAAAACGAAAATGCAAGCAGGTGTGCATGAACGCAAATGGGAGATAGATTCATTGTGTTATCCTGTTCGTTTAGCCTATCACTACTGGAAAAAAACTGGCGATAAAACACCATTCGATGCTGACTGGAAAAAGGGCATTGAGGCAACATTAAAAACTTTTAAAGAGCAGCAGCGCAAAAATGACAGAGGACCTTATCATTTTCAGCGTGAAACCACACAACCAACCGATTCGCTGCCAATGGCAGGATATGGTTTCCCTGTAAATGCAGTAGGTTTAATTTGTTCTGCTTTCCGTCCGAGTGATGATGCAACTATTTTTCCGTTTTTAATTCCTTCTAATTTCTTTGCAGTTTCTAGCTTAAAGCAGGCAGCAGAAATGGTAAAGGCTTTGCAGCCTGACAAAGCATTGGAAAGCAGCTTACTTAATCTTGCGAATGAGGTGAGTGCGGCACTGCAGAAACATGCAATTGTAAACCATCCAAAATACGGTAAAATTTACGCATTTGAAGTTGATGGTTTTGGAAGTACTTATTTAATGGATGATTCCAATGTACCAAGCTTATTAAGTTTGCCATATCTCGGCGCTATGAAAGTTGATGATCCAATTTATCAGAATACCAGAAAGTTTGCCCTTTCGAAGGATAATCCATATTTCTTTAAAGGTACTGCTGCAGAAGGGATTGGCGGTCCACATGTTGGGCAGGATATGATTTGGCCAATGAGTATAACCATGAGAGCTTTAACTTCAAAAGATGATGCCGAAATAAAATATTGTATTGATACCTTGCGAAAAACACATGCTGGCAAAGGTTTCATGCATGAATCATTTAACAAAGATAACCCGGCAAACTTTACCCGTGCCTGGTTCGCGTGGTCTAACACCTTATTTGGAGAGCTGCTTTGGAAAACCTATCACGAAAAACCAGCGCTACTAAACTCCTAATATTATGCCCAGATTAGCAATAACCTGGGCATAATTGTTTAACATATGCTAGAGTTTCGGCAAAGAATGCTGTTATTGTAAAACAAATGTTAGAAGATAAATGTCTATTTCTTTCAAAAATTATTTTTTGTAAATTGTGCCATATTATCCCAAACATTGCAACACGATAACAACAAAATTCCTTTCGATTTCGAATCGATTAACAAAATTCCAGCGATAGCAAACATCTTGCAGATTGTTTGTAATACAACCGGCATGGGTTTTTCTGCTGTGGCACATGTAACCGTCGATAAATGGATAGCTTGTGCTGTGAATGATAAAATTGATTTCGGCCTGAAGCCAGGTGGCGAATTAAAGTTAGAAACCACCATTTGTAACGAAATCAGACAGCACCAAAAAATTGTGGTCATTGATCACGTTGCTGAAGATGAATTATTTGCCAATCATCATACACCGTTATTATATGGATTTCAAAGCTACATTTCAGTACCAATCGTATTAAAAAATGGCTCATTTTTCGGTACGCTTTGCGCTATCGATCCCAAACCTGCCCAACTTAACAATCCAAATACGATTGATACGTTTAAGATGTTTGCCGATTTAATTGCGTTCCATTTAGATGCGTTAGAGCAGTTGGCTCTTTCAGAAGAACGATTACAGGTGGAGAAAGAAACATCAGAATTGAGAGAGCAGTTTATAGCCATTCTGGGGCATGACTTACGTAATCCGCTAAATGCCGTTTCAAATAGTGCGCAGCTTTTGGCTCGTTTCAATCTCGATGACCGGACACAAAAACTGGTGAAACTTATTAAAGATTCATCATTCAGAATGAATGGTTTGATTGAGAATATGCTTGATTTTGCCAGTGGCAGGTTAGGAGGTGGTATTAATATTTCTCCAACACCTGATGAAGATTTGGAGAAAGTGCTTTATCAGGTTGTGGAGGAAATTCATGCCATTTCTCCTGATAAAAAAATGAAATTAAATTTCGATTTTGAGCATCCCGTAGCTGCAGATGGAAAGCGGATTGCCCAGCTTTTTTCTAATTTACTTGGGAATGCATTGAGTTATAGTCCTCAAGACTCCGTAATTGAAATTACTGCTTCTACCAATGAAGAAGAATTTAACCTTTGCGTAGCAAATCCTGGTAAAAAAATTCCTGAAGCAGCGATGGAACGATTATTTCAGCCATTTTCTAGAGGAGAAGTTGAGCCCAACCAAAAAGGGCTGGGACTAGGTTTGTATATTTCTGCAGAAATCGCAAAAGCACATGGTGGAACATTAGATGTAAGCTCTAACGAAGAGAAAACTTGTTTTACACTTACTTTGCCAACTTCAAAATGATGGTAAGCGATAAAATGCCAACATCTGCTCTGCTCGAAATTAAAACAGGCGATCAAATTTCCAAAGATTCCATTCACGGTACAGTTTCAAAAATTGAAATTCAGGAAACTGATGAATTTCTTCAATTTATATTCAGTTTGGAAGGTGCTCAACAAATCGTGGTTAGAAAGTTAAAACAAGTTTGTTAACTATAAATATCGGCCTTGTATCAAATAGCACCTGAAACGATTTGATGCGCTCATTTTCAATTTTATACCATCCAGCTGAAAATATTGTGCTTTTACCCATATTAATATCATATCACAAGGAAATATCATTGCCATCGACAAACAGCTTTTTAATTTCATATTTGAATTTCATCTTTTTCATGTCTTCCATATAAACATCGGCACCTCTACGTTCGCCCATTACACCTTTAAAAATCATGTCATCAGCAAGTTGCTCGCGGGCAGCTGCAAAGTTTTCAGCATTTAAAGCATTAATAAAGTTTCGAACCACAACCTTTGAATTGTGTTCGTCTAAGTTTTGAGTCTGTATTGCCATAATTTATCTTTTGAAATTATATTTAACATTTTCATAGATTAACAAGTTCGTATTGCAAAGTGTTTGTGTAAAGAAATATGGTGTTTCATGTAAAATTATCATTTAGGAAAAGTTCAATATTTAGCTTTGCAGCTTAGTTATATAAACGCTTACTATTTGAATGAACGCTTACACTTCTTTTGTAAAATTTATTTGTACTGATCCAACTGCTTTTGAAAAGCATATTTACTTCTATTTAAGGATGGAACTGGCACTTTGTAAGTTTCAGATTTGTAAAGATTTATCAACTTATGAAACTTTGAAACTGGAATATAAAAGTAAATTTTCCCTATTAACCCATCACATTGTCGAAATCTCTTCTTTTAAAGCAAAAGAATTAAATTTAGATGCGGTTAATCAAGATTCACTTATCCAATTGCAAAATGAGGTTTTAACCGGTGGTTTTGACAAAACAGAACTAGATGCTCAGCTCGAAAAACTGATTGAAATTTTTAAAACAATTTCTTCAAGTCCCACGCTTAACGTTATAGATCCTAAGGTTTTAAGCCTTTCTGCTTAAATTAATTTACTTCAATTTCATCACAAAATAACCAGGGTTTCTTATTGGGGTAATCTCTCCATTCTGGTAATTTACTTTGGTTGGTCGCTTTAACTTTAATATACCTTGCCTTCGTAGATTTTTTAAAATCTAGAGTCAGTCTATGGGTTTGCTTATCATAGTTTTCTATTGGGCTCGGTTGTATCAATTCGCTCATAGGTTGATAAACTTTATGATCAGTTGAAACAGAAATCATAACCTTGTTTGGCAGAAATGCCCAATGTCGTTGATCTTCAAGAAAACCGACTATTACCTGATTTGTGTTTTGAATGCTTCCCAGATCGATCACAACTTCCATGTCATTTCCTAACCATCCTAAGTAATTATATTGAAAATTTTGATAGCCCCTCGAACCATCAGTTAATGTTTTGGTTCCTTTAGCTAAAAAATCAGTATTAAATGGAGTTAGCGCTTCAACATTTTTGTTGGTCGCTAAATGCAATAGCGGACCATCATTGAAAATTTTTGTCCATTCAAATTGATAATCGTCAATGGTAAAACCATCTTCAGAAAGCTGCTTGATTCCAAGTTGTTTGGCAGAAGCAATAAATCTTGATACTTTTTGTTCAAAACCAGGCCGCACTTTCCAGTTTTTCCCATTGGCGGTAAAGACTCCATGCTTTTCTAAACCGTAAAACCGGGCTTGCTGGAGAACAGCATATTCTAAAGGTAGCCTTTCAATTAAAATTCTATTCAATATAACCGGATCATTTCTAACCGCCTGTTCTGCCTGATCTAAAATACTACTGTAATGATCAATCTGTTCAGGTGTTAACCAGGTTTTCCACTCAGCAGATGGATCACCGTAAATATCTAAAATTCTATTCGATGATATTAAGTTTTTCTCCAGGGCAGCTGCATAGGTTAAGATGTTTGGAGCTGCTTTTCCATAATAACTTGCCATGAAGTTCTTCTTTTCTGCTTCTATATCTAAAATTGGGTTCCAGCTTAGTTTGGCTAGTAAGTAGGATTTTAAAGCTGTAAACTCACCAGTGGAGGCTTCACTACCTTGTATAAAAACGCCTTTAACATGATTGGTAGCGAAAAATTTCATGTTCTCTTGCAGCGTGTTTAGATTTGGGAATGGACTCACATAATTGGTGAACTGAACAACATAATCCCAAATCATTACATTGTCGCAAACAGCCGACCAACCTTTTAAATCATTTTTGAAACCATTTGCTTTTGTGTTATTTTCAACAGGTTTCGATCTATCCAAATCAATTGTGGAAAGCATGATGCTAACATTTTTTAAAGGTTTAATTCCCTCAGGAGGACGTTTTGAATAGAGATACGCCAAAGTAGAAATGGTTTGATCAGGAAAATTTTTCGCTACTTTGTTTACAAAACTGATTAGTGAGCCTTGTGGTCCGCCGAATTTTTGATCAGTAGCACTACAGGCATCGCAGGTACAAAACCCAAAGCCATCATTCTGGCTAACCGACCAATATTTTTTTTCAGGATGAGCGGTAATTTCCTTTTTTAAATTTTCAACTGTAATGCGATAGACATCAGGATTGCTTAAACACAGTTGAGAGGTTTTTCGATCTCCATTTACCAACGCATAATATTCAGGATGATCGTGAAAATACAGTTTTGCTGGTACCAATTTATCAAATGTATGTCCCCACAATCCCCATTCATCTTCCAGTAACTGAAGTTTATGCCAGTTCCGGTATTCCTCGTTATATTGATCAGGATAATAAACTTGCCTGAACTTAAACTGTGGTTGTTGCAAATCGTTTATTGCTGAGAGTTTGATATTTGTTTGCTGCGGAATAAATTCGTGGTCAGCAGTATACATTTTACAACCCAGATAATGATCGAGGAAATGATAAACGCCGTATAAAGTTGCCTGTTCATTCTGCCCATAAATAAAAATTTTATTTGCAGCTGTTTTAATTAAAAATCCATCATTATCGAATTGCTCATCAGAATGATTACGGTTGGTATTGCCAATAACAATTTCGAATTCTTTTGCCTTTAAATGATCCTGTACAATTGGAAGATCAGCCTTAGAAATTTTATCGATATATGATTTTAATACATCTGCAGCTTTTCGTTCTAGATTTGTAGCCCGTTTGCTAACTATAATCTGATAATTAGATTTGGCATTTTCAACCAAATTTATTTGGGCATAAGATTGATTGAGCATGGCAAATGCAATTATAGTTAAACATATTTTCCATCCTGAAAATCCCATCATTTTTTAAAATTTATGTTGGAAAGAAATCTGTGCATCAAACTCATTCCTTTTTCTTCCGGGAATGTATTCCTGATTATTCCACGTGCCGAACAAGCCAAGAATATTTCTTTTCCACAATGTACGCTGGTAACCCAATGTGAAACGAATAGATTCCAGATTTAAGCGTTCGGTGATGGCAAAGTTCCTGCCTCTGTCATCTGGAGAGAAACCATAGCCGGCTATCGCGGTAAAATAATCATCTGCAGATTCGTTGATTAAATATCGGCCAGATAGTACATAGGAAGCTGCCAATCGTTCACCATTTGGTGTAATAAATGTTTTTGCATTTATCCAAAAACTGCCGAAATACTTGCCTAATCCAGCCGTTACGCTGTAATAATTTAAATAACTATTTAAATATCTTACAGTGTGTACGT
>NZ_AJLG01000133.1 GCF_000258495.1 Pedobacter agri PB92 | reverse complement strand
CTGGAGTTGCTGAATTAACTTCGAATTTTGGTAGTAAAGTTACAAACGTAGCACGTGCTACTTATTCACATCAGAATGATCCTCGTACTTCTGATAGTTCACCATTTCCTTTGGTAGATATTTTAGATGCAGGTAGTGTAATAACCACTTTCGGTTATGAGCCATTTACTTATGGTAATTTACGTGATGTAAAAGGGTATACTTATTCTGATGATTTAAGTTTAGCATTAGGAAAGCATAACATCACATTGGGTTTGCAAGCAGAATTTAGTACTACAAAAAATGGCTTTCAGCGTTTTGGTACTGGCTACTATGTGTTTAACTCTTGGAATGACTTTGTCACCAGACAGAAACCTGCTAACTATGCTGTGACTTACCCTTTAACACCTGATGGTTCGCAAGCATATCCAAGCTTCAAATTCAACCAGTATTCTGCATACATTCAAGATGAATTCACTGTATCCGATCGTTTAAAATTAACAGCGGGATTACGTGTTGAGCAGGCGACATATCCAGATGTAACTGAGATCAGAACACATCCACTAGTAGCAGGTTTAACATTTGCTGATGGTCAAAAAGTAAATACAGGAGCACTACCAGAAAACAGAATTTCATACTCTCCCCGCTTTGGTTTTAACTGGAACGTTTTCGGAGATCGTTCTTTCCAGGTTCGTGGTGGTACTGGTATTTTCACTGGACGTATTCCATTTGTTTGGATTGTTTCTCAATCTGGTGATGCCGGTTTATTACAATATACTCAAACTTATTCAGGTCAGGCAAATACACCATTCTTTAACCCAAACATTGCTCCAAACTTATTAAGTGCAGCACCAGCAGCAGGATCTTCTATTCCAAGTAGCATTAGTGTAATGGCTGAAAATTTGAAGTTTCCTCAAACCTGGAAATCAAGCTTAGCATTTGACATCAAATTACCTTGGGGTATCGTAGGAACTTTAGAAGGAATTTACGGTAAGGATTTAAATGTTGCCGTAGCTAGAAATATTAACTTAGTTAATCCTACTAATCTAAGCATAAGTGGTTACGGTGATACTCGTCCAGTTTTCCCAGCTGGTGGTGCTTTGCCAACTACTTCAGCTGGTGCATTTGGCCGTCAAGTGGTTTCATTAACAAGTGCAGGAGCAGTAGCTTCAACTGCAGCTGCTACAAGTTCATCGGGTTTCAATGTTATTCAAATGACAAATGCTAAAGGTGGTTATAACTGGTTAGCAACTGCACAATTGACGAAACAATTCAATAACGGATTGTCGGCCATGATTGCGTATACACGTTCTGATCAGCGTAACTATGGTGATGGTGGTGGTGACCAGTTGCTAAACTTATGGTCTATTCCTGCAACCTCATCTAATCCGAATACGCCAACCCTAAGTTATTCAAGTAACTTAAATCCTGATCGCTTTATTGCTAATATCTCTTACAGAAAAGAGTATTTTGGTAATTTGGCAACTTCATTCTCATTGTTTTATGAGGGAAGTCAGCAAGGAAGATTCTCGTACACTTATAGCACTGATTTCAACCGTGATGGTCAATCGGGAAATGATCTAATTTATATTCCAAATCCTGGTGAACTTACTGCGGCTTCTTTTGTAGCGATACCGGCTGGTACAAATGGTTATTCAAGAGCATATAGCGCACAAGAGCAGTTAGATATTTTTGAAACATATATTGGACAAGATAAATATCTTAGCAGCCACAGAGGCCAGTTTGCTGAGCGTAATGCTGCAACATCTCCTTGGAGAAACCAATTCGATTTCAGATTGACGCAAGAAGTTTTCAAAAACTTTGGTAAAACAAAAAATTCGTTCCAATTTACTGTTGATATCTTTAACGTAGGTAACTTGTTAAATCGTAAGTGGGGTAATGTGAATTTTGTAAATAACTCAAATATCCTAGTACCTCAAAATGTTGCGGCTTTAGGTAATACAACTACTAAACCAACATTTAGAGTTAACGCAAATGCTGGTGATATTACCAGAAATACGTTTGGTACTTCACAAACAATTTCATCAACTTACTACATGCAATTCGGTGTTCGTTATAACTTTAACTAATACTTAATTCAAATACTAATATTAAAGCCCCGACTGCAAAGTCGGGGCTTTTGTTTTTTACGGCAATTTTAAAAATCTGAAAACCTTTTAGCTGCTTATATAATTATTATTAATAATTAATTTAATAAATAATAAATTATGAGCAGTTCAAAACAAACTCACAACCATGCTACCATTAAAGCATGGGCTGAGAAACATGGTGGTGTGCCCGCAATAGTTGCGGATACCGCCAAAGGAGACAATGACGGGGTGTTAAGAATTCATTTTCCTAAACACAGTGAAAACAAATCCGATTTAAAGGAAATTGATTGGGATACGTTTTTTGAAAACTTCGATTCTAATAAACTCGATCTACTTTATCAGGAGGAGAAAATTGACGGGGAGGAAAGTACCTTCCATAAGTTCATTAACCGTGAGTAGGAAGTGCGGTGATGAGGTAAATAGTTTTGTCAGATCGAGCTTGTCGAAATGCTCAGTTGATTATACCAGTACTTCGACAAGCTCAGTATGACAATGTTATAATTGAGGTTATATGAATTGCATTTTAATTGTAAACGAATGTTCCTTTTTCGCTCTCGATTGTAACTTGTTTTTGTTTGCCTTTTTCTACGCGACCAATAATCTTCGCATCGATGTTAAAGCTTTTTGATATTTCAATGATAGCTGCTGCAATTTCCTGAGGCACGTATAATTCCATGCGGTGCCCCATGTTAAACACTTTATACATTTCTTTCCAATCTGTGCCAGATTCTTCCTGGATAAGTTTAAATAGTGGAGGAACAGGAAATAAATTGTCTTTTATGACGTGAATATCATCATTAATGAAATGCAGCACTTTTGTTTGCGCACCACCGCTGCAATGAACAATTCCATTGATTTGGTGACGATAACTTTCTAATATTTTTTTGATTACCGGCGCATAGGTACGGGTAGGAGATAGCACTAGTTTTCCAACAGTAGTTTTGCCAAATCCTTCGATTTCAATTTCATCTGTCAGTTGTTTCTGACCAGAGAATACCAAATCAAATGGAACTGCCGGGTCAAAGCTCTCCGGATAGTTATTGGCCACAGATTTTTCAAAAACATCATGGCGGGCAGAAGTTAGTCCATTAGATCCCATTCCGCCGTTGTATTCGGTTTCGTATGTTGCTTGACCGTATGAGGCCAAAGCCACAATTACATCGCCAGGCTTAATGTTATCATTGCTGATGATGTCTTCACGTTTCAAGCGGCAAGTCACAGTAGAATCAACAATAATGGTTCTTACCAGGTCGCCTACATCTGCGGTTTCTCCACCTGTTGAATAGATGGAAATGCCTTGCTCACGTAAATCTTCTAAAATTTCTTCTGTTCCATTAATTACCGCGGCAATTACTTCACCTGGGATTAGGTTTTTGTTGCGGCCAATGGTTGAGGATAAAAGAATGTTATCAGTAGCACCTACGCAGATTAAATCATCAATATTCATGATGATGGCATCTTGCGCAATTCCTTTCCAAATGGAAATGTCTCCGGTTTCTTTCCAGTAAACATAAGCAAGTGATGATTTTGTTCCGGCACCATCTGCATGCATGATGTTACAATAAGCTTCGTCACCACCAAGGATATCGGGAATAATTTTGCAAAATGCTTTTGGGAAAATTCCTTTGTCGATGTTTTTGATGGCATTATGCACATCTTCTTTTGAGGCAGAAACGCCACGTTGATTGTATCTGTTATCACTCATGTTGGCGCAAAGATAAGGAATAGAGGGAGAAGGTAAAAGGTAAAAGGTAAAAGGATTTTAGCATTACGTAAAAAGGCAGGAGTTAGAAATTTTATCGCGTACTTAATAATTGTAAATAGACGAAACTAAGTTGAAGAGTTTTTTATATTAAGTGAAAAGTATCTGGTCCGGAGTCAGAAGATTCAGATACCAATACCAGCTCGCAATGATGATCGGCTAAAATTCTGTTATAAAAAAAGGGTGTAAAGTCTAAACCTTACACCCTATATTTTAAACCTAAAGTTTCAAACTTATTTCATGAATAATAATTCTCTGAATTTTGGTAAAGGCCAAACGCTGTCGTCAACAATTTGCTCCAATTTATCAGCATGGTAACGAATTAGATCAAAGTAAGATTTAACTTTTTCGTCATAAGCGATTGCTTTCTCACGGGTATCTTCGATTTTGTTGGTTACTTTACGTTCTTCTAACATGGCATCGATATTCGTTTTTACGATATCTAAATGCTCAGAAAGTTTTTTAACGATATCAAGAGAAGATTTACTTTCTACACCAAGCTCTTTCAATCCCTTAACATTTGCGATTAAAGAGTTTTGATAAGCGATAGCCGCAGGGATAATTGCAGTGTTTGCCACTTCACCCATTACACGAGCTTCGATTTGTAATTTCTTGTAGAAGTTTTCTAACATGATCTCATGACGGGCATGGATTTCACGTTTGCTGTAAATACCTGTAGTTTCAAATAAACTAGCCGATTTTTCAGTTAAATATGCATCTAAAGCTTTAGGTGTAGTTTTGATGTTTGATAAACCACGTGCCGCTGCTTCATCTTCCCACTCCTGGCTGTAACCATTACCTTCAAAACGAATCGATTTAGATTCTTTGATGTATTTTTTGATTACCGTTAATAATGCGATATCTTTTTTATCACCTTTCTTGATTAATTTATCAACTTCAGCTTTAAATTTAACCAATTGCTCCGCCATGATCGCGTTTAAGATCGTCATTGGTGCTGAAGAGTTAGCTGAAGAACCAACTGCTCTTAACTCAAATTTATTACCTGTAAATGCGAAAGGAGAGGTACGGTTACGGTCCGTGTTATCCAACAAAATTTGAGGGATTTTTGGAATACCTAACCAAAGCGCATTATCTTCTTTTATTTTTTTGCTGATACGTGAATGTTCGATCTCATCTAAAACATCATTTAATTGCGAACCCAGGAAGATAGAGATGATTGCCGGTGGCGCTTCGTTAGCACCTAAACGGTGATCGTTGCTCACAGATGCAATACTTGCACGTAATAAATCTGCATGCTCACTAACGGCTTTAATCGTGTTTACGAAGAAAGTTAAGAACATCAAATTGTTTTTTGGCGTTTTACCTGGAGCCAATAAATTTTTACCAGTATCAGTAATTAACGACCAGTTGTTGTGTTTACCCGATCCGTTAATACCAGCATAAGGTTTTTCATGCAATAAAACGCGGAAGTGGTGGCGACGAGCAACTTTTTCCATCAAATCCATCAACAATTGATTGTGATCGATAGCTAAGTTGATCTCTTCGTAAATTGGTGCACACTCAAATTGAGATGGTGCAACCTCATTATGACGGGTTTTTAAAGGAATACCTAATTTTAAAGCTTCGTTTTCAAAATCAACCATGTAAGTGAATACACGCTCAGGAATTGATCCGAAATAGTGATCTTCAAGCTGTTGGCCTTTAGCAGACATATGTCCGAATAAAGCACGACCAGTTAATAGTAAATCCGGACGAGCATTGAATAATGACTCATCAACTAAAAAATATTCTTGCTCGATACCCAATGAAGCGTTTACTTTCGTAATGCTTTTATCGAAATATTGACAAACATCAACGGCAGCTTTATCAAGCGAAGCCAATGCTTTTAATAAAGGTGCTTTATAATCTAATGCTTCTCCTGTATAGGAAACGAATACAGTTGGAATACAAAGTGTTTTACCAGCTTTGCTTTCCATAATGAATGCTGGAGATGATGGATCCCAAGCAGTGTAGCCACGAGCTTCGAAAGTATTACGGATACCTCCGTTAGGGAAACTTGATGCATCTGGCTCTTGTTGAACTAATGCGCTACCAGCAAATTTCTCGATAGCTCCATCGCCACTTGGCTCAAAAAATGAATCATGCTTTTCAGCAGTCGTGCCTGTTAACGGCTGGAACCAGTGAGTGTAGTGTGTTGCGCCAGCGCTCATTGCCCATGCTTTCATAGCGGTTGCAATTTGGTTGGCATCATCAGAATTGATTAATTCACCTTGGTTAATAGATGAGATCAATTTTTCGTACACGTCCTTAGATAAGAAATCTCTCATTTTTTTCTTATCAAATACATTAGCGCCAAAAAAAATCAGAAATTTTTGAAGATGGTGATTTAACTTCTGGTGAAATTCTGTTTTGAGCCTCTTTTAATGCGATGGTTCTTAAGCTTTTCATTAATTTGTTATGTTTTTTGTCAAAAATAGTATATTTTATTAATTTTTATAAAACAATCGTAAGATTTCTATCAATTTTATTGAAAATGAAATAAAAAAATGTTTTTTAAATGAAATTTTTCACTTTTCGTAACGAAAAGAGATTTTTTGCTTCTTTTATGGAATTCTGGTTTTTGATACATCATGCTATAAAAATTAATAGCTATGTTCAATTCATCAATCAACGTGTACAAAACCGAGTGGCTCGATCTTGTATTTGCAGACCGCAACAAAACCTATGGCGCTTATGAATTAAGGTCAAAATCTTCCAGCATCATGACCAGAGCCTTACTGGTTTCCGTAAGCTTGTTTTTATTGCTTGCCTTTGCTCCGCTAGTGTACAGTAAAATGTTTCCTACGGTTATTGAAAAAGTTTCTCCACCCACAGTTGTCGATTTAACTGATGTGATTCATGAAATGAAGAAACCTGAACCTGAGAAAAAAGTTGAGCCTGCAAAAGCAGAACCGGTAAAAGTAAAAACAGTTAAAATGACCTCAAACATTGTTGTGGTAGATAAGCCTGAAATTAAAGATCCGCCAACAATAAAGGAAATTCAGAACGCTGTGGTGAGCAATGTGACGCAAGATGGTGAAATTAAACCTGATCTGGTTTTAACTGTTCCTGCAACTAGTGGCAATGGCAACGGTGTGGCTAAAGAAGGTGAGGGCGGAGGAGAGTCAAATGCCATTGTGGGTATTGAGGGCGTGGATGAATATCCTGAATTTGCGGGTGGCATGAAAGCTTTCACTAAATATATGGAGCGTAACTTACGTTATCCGTCTCATGCGCAAGAGGAAGGAGTTACTGGTAAGGTATTCGTGAGCTTCGTAGTTGAAAAAGATGGTTCCATTACGGATGTGAAAGTATTAAGAGGAATTGGTTATGGATGTGATGAAGAAGCAATGAAAGTAATTAAGAAATCTCCATTCTGGAAACCAGGGAAAAATAAGGGAATTCCAGTTCGTGTGAGATACAATATGCCAATTAATTTTAACCTGATGTAATTTGGTTAGTGATTAAATAAGGTTTGGTTTGTTTGTTGGGATCGAATTGTGAATGTGATAGTAAACATCCGAACGATTGATTAGTGAGGTTGGGTTTTAAATGAAAAGGCTTGAGTTTACTCAAGCCTTTGTTATATATTATATGGTCAATAAATAATGTTATTTCGATTCAATCCATTTTCTAGCATTCACGAAGGCTTCCATCCAAGGCGAAACTTCATCTTTTCTGCCTGCAGGATAATTTGCCCAATGCCATTGAAACAATGAACGTTCAATGTGTGGCATCATCACTAAATGGCGGCCGGTTTCATCACACATCATCGCCGTGTTGTAATCTGAACCATTCGGACTGGCTGGATATGTTTCGTAAGCATATTTCGCTACAATTTTGTATTGATCCTCTGCATATGGCAATGAGAATCTACCTTCTCCATGAGATACCCAAACACCCAATGTACTGCCTGCAAGGGTAGATAACATAACTGAATTGTTCTCCTGAAGCGTTAATGAAGTAAATATACTTTCGTGTTTCCCGCTTCTGTTGTGCAACATTTTAGGTTTATCCTCATGATTTTTGTTAATCAAGCCAAGCTCCACAAACAACTGACAGCCATTACAAATTCCCACAGATAATGTATCAGGACGGGCAAAGAATTTCTCTAAAGCCACTCTTGCTTTTTCATTGTATAAAAATGCACCTGCCCAACCTTTTGCCGATCCTAAAACATCAGAGTTAGAGAAACCACCCACAGCACCGATGAATTGGATATCTTCTAATGTTTCTCTACCAGTGATAAGATCCGTCATGTGCACATCTTTCACGTCGAAGCCTGCCAAATACATTGCATTGGCCAATTCACGCTCCGAATTACTTCCTTTTTCACGAATAATTGCCGCTTTCGGGCGAGGCTTAGCGGAATCAATAACAGGTTTTTTTCCATCAAATTGCAATGGGAAAGTATACTTTAAAACGTGATTTTTATAGTTATCATAACGTTCTTTTGCTAAACCATTTCCAGTTTGCTTGCTATCCAGCAGATAAGAAGTTTTGAACCAAACATCACGTAGATGATTAATATCGAAACTAAAATGATCAGCAGCATTTTTTACTTCCAGCGTAGCTGATGAAGTGACTTCACCAATTTTATGGAAAGCTACACCTGCTTGATTTAAGAATTGTTCCACTGATGCACCAGCCTGGAAAACAAGTGCGATATTCTCTGCAAATAATAGCTTAATGATATCCTGCTCATTTAATGAAGATAAATCGATTGATGCACCTAAATCGCGATCAGCAAAACACATTTCCAATAAGGTTGTAATTAAACCACCACTTCCGATATCATGTCCAGCTTGTATTTTATCTTCCTTAATTAGCTGTTGAATTGTATTAAATGCTTTTGAGAATTGATCAGCATTTTTAACATCAGGGGTTTCGGTGCCAATTTTATTTAAAATCTGCGCAAAAGATGAACCCCCTAACTTATAATTATCGTTAGAAAGGTTGATATAATAAATCGAACCACCATCTTTTTGAAGAACTGGTTCCACTACTTTCGTGATATCATCACAGTTCGCACCAGCAGAAATAATCACTGTTCCTGGCGCAATTACATCTCCATCTTTATATTTCTGTTTCATCGATAATGAATCTTTTCCGGTTGGAATGTTGATTCCTAAATCAATGGCAAACTCTGAGCAAGCTTTAACTGCAGCGTATAAACGGGCATCTTCACCTTCATTTTTACAAGCCCACATCCAGTTGGCAGAAAGCGACACGCTTTTCAATCCATCTTTTAAAGGTGCCCAAACAATATTTGATAATGATTCTGCAATTGCAACGCGACTACCGGCAGCTGGATCAATTAGCGCCGATAATGGAGCATGACCAACCGAAGTAGCAATTCCTTCTTTACCTTGAAAATCCAGTGCTATTACACCGCAATTGTTTAAAGGCAATTGTAATGGTCCGGCGGTTTGTTGTTTTGCCACACGGCCGCCTACACAACGGTCAACCTTATTGGTTAACCAATCTTTTGATGCTACTGCCTCTAATTGCAAAACCTGTTCTAAATATGTATTTAAATCAGCTTTGCTGTATGAAACTTCTTCATATTTGCGATCGATCGTTTGATCTTCCATCACAATTTTCGGAGAACTGCCAAACATGTCTTTCAATTCCAGATCCATTGGTTTAATACCAGAAGTTTCAGATTTGAAAGTGAACCGATGGTCGCCTGTTACCTTACCTACGGTATACATCGGCGAGCGTTCGCGATCAGCAATTTTTTGTAAGGTTTCAATATGTTCGTTGCCGATAACCAATCCCATTCTTTCCTGAGATTCGTTTCCGATAATTTCTTTAGCGGACAAGGTAGGATCGCCCACAGGTAATTTATCAAGGTTGATTAAACCACCAGTTTCTTCTACCAACTCTGATAAACAGTTTAAGTGGCCGCCTGCACCGTGATCGTGGATAGAGATAATTGAGTTATGATCACTTTCTACCATGCCACGAACCGCATTAGCAGCACGTTTTTGCATTTCAGGGTTTGAGCGTTGAATGGCATTCAATTCAATTCCAGATCCGTGTTGACCAGTATCAGCAGATGAAACTGCTGCACCACCCATTCCAATTCTGTAATTTTCACCGCCCAGGATGACGATATTATCACCCTCCTGTGGCTTTAATTTTTGTGCCTGACTCGCTTTGCCATAACCAATACCTCCAGCAAGCATGATTACTTTATCAAAACCCAACTTACGAGAATCTTCTTCATGTTCGAAAGTTAACACCGAACCCGTAATCAATGGCTGTCCGAATTTATTTCCAAAATCTGTAGCACCGTTTGATGCTTTGATCAGGATGTCCATTGGTGTCTGATAAAGCCATGCTCTTTCTTCAACGCCTTTTTCCCACTCGCGGCCTTCTTCTAAACGAGAAAGGGCAGTCATGTAAACCGCAGTTCCGGCCAAAGGTAAAGAACCTTGTCCGCCTGCCAAACGATCTCTGATTTCGCCACCAGAACCTGTTGCTGCACCGTTAAAAGGTTCAACAGTAGTTGGAAAATTATGGGTTTCTGCTTTCAAAGAAATTACCGAATCGAAATCGCTCGTGGTATAATAATCAGGAACATCAGCACGTTTTGGTGCAAATTGCTGCACTTTCGGACCCTTGATGAATGCTACATTATCTTTATAAGCAGAAACAATATCGTTAGGGTTTTCTTCCGATGTTTTACGAATTAATTTAAAAAGAGAAGTCGGCTGTTCCACGCCATCGATAACAAATTTTCCGTTAAAGATTTTATGGCGGCAATGTTCAGAGTTAACCTGAGAAAAACCAAAAACTTCTGAATCTGTTAAAGGTCTTTCTAAGTTTTTTGCCAAAGTGTTTAAATACTCAACTTCCTCATCACTTAAAGATAAACCTTCTTGTTTATTATAAGCAGCAATGTCGGTGATTTCTAAAATAGGCTCAGGTTTGATGTCTATTGTGTAAACTTCCTGATCAAGTTTGCTATATTTTTGTGAAAGCATGGGATCATAATCAGCAAAATCTTCAGCAACTGCTTTAAATTCTTCAATCCTGATGATTCCCTGCATGTCCATATTTTGGGTTATCTCAACAGCATTGGTGCTCCAGGGCGTAATCATCGCCGCTCTTGGTCCAACGAAAAAGCCTGTTAAAGCTGTTTCTTGCGAGATTTTGGCACCGCCAAATAACCATTCAAGTTTAGTAATATCATCTTGGGATAGCGTCTTGCCTGTTTGGAGTACAAAAATCGCCTGCGATTGACTAAGGAAGAAATGAATCATGCTTTTTTTTTGAAAGTGCAAAAATAGGTTTTTTAAATTTAATGAGGGAAGGAATGATGGATTGAATAATAGAATTTTCAACGACTGAATGTAAAATAATGCACTTTAAGAAAATTCCAGTTAATGCATCGTGTTTGCTGCTTTTCTAGGCTGTTCATTAAAATTCAATCATTTTCTGCAACTTTGCTACATTCTGTTATTCAATCAATCAAATCCAATCTTTTACATGTTCAACCGGATTCACCACGTCGCTATTATTTGTTCAGATTATGAGAAATCGAAAGATTTTTACGTTAATAAATTAGGTTTTACGGTTTTAGGTGAATTTTACCGGGCAGAACGAAAATCTTATAAGCTGGATCTTGCTGTAAATGGAACTTATCAGATTGAACTTTTCTCCTTCGAAAATCCACCAGCTCGGCCATCCAGGCCTGAGGCGCAAGGCTTGCGTCATTTAGCATTTGAAGTAGATGATATCGAGGAAGAAATTAATCGGTTAAATCATCAGGGCATTGTAACAGAGCCTATTCGGGTAGATGAATTTACAGGGAAAAGATTTACTTTTTTTGCTGATCCGGATGGTTTGCCATTAGAATTATACGAGGTGTAGCATGAGTATTTTTAAATTCAAGCAATTTGAAGTTGACCAGTCGGGATGTGCCATGAAAATAAATACCGATGGGGTTTTAATAGGAGCGATGGCAAAGCATAGCGCACCAAAAAATATACTGGACATTGGAACCGGCACTGGTGTAATAGCTTTAATGTTGGCACAAAGATATCCGGAAGCAAAAGTTCATGCTATCGAAATTGATCAGCTTGCTGCGGCAGCGGCCAACAAAAATTTTGAACGTTCAATTTTCAGTGAGCGCTTAAGTGTTGATCATATTTCAATATCAGATTTTCATTCTTCGCAGCAGTTTGATCTTATTGTAAGCAATCCTCCGTTTTTTGTAAATGATCTTAAAAATAAAGAGGAGCGAAAAGGAATAGCCCGGCATGCGGATGAAAATTTTTTTGAGCTTCTTGTTCAGCAATCGAATACGTTATTAAGTGAAAAAGGTATTTTGTATCTGATTCTTCCAGTGAAACAGGCACTCGAGGTGATTAGTGAAGCTGCCAAATATCAATTGTTACTTGCCCATCGGATCAATATTCATTCTGACGAAAACAAACCAGCATTCAGACAAATTATTGGTCTCTCTAGGGCGGGGGTGACATTAGTAGAAACTAGTTTTTGTATCTATGCATCGCAGGCTAAACATACGCCAGGATATAAGGAAATATTGAGCGATTTTTTCTTAGCTTTTTAAGGTTTAGGATGATAATATCCTACAATATAAAAACTGGAATTATTTGTGTTTTTTTAAACGCATAAGAGCGATGGAAGTGTTTATTAAAAAAATCATACTGACAACCTCAAATTAAAAATGACCTAGAATTTTAGGTTAAAGTGTGCAATAAGTTTACATATTACTTTACATAATGAAAAAAATAGGTTTAATTTCAGATACGCATGGATACCTGGATGAAGCGGTATTTAAACATTTCGATCAGGTAGATGAAATTTGGCATGCCGGCGATTTTGGTGCTGATGTTGCAGCGCCATTGGCGGCCTTTAAACCTTTGCGTGGTGTGTTCGGAAATATTGATGACGCCACCATCAGGGCAGATTTTCCTGAACAAAATCGTTTTAGATGTGAAGATGTAGCGGTATGGATGACGCATATTGGTGGTTACCCTGGTCGCTATGCTCCTGCTGTAAAGCCAGAAATTTACACTAACCCTCCAAAATTATTTATCACCGGACATTCACATATTTTAAAAGTAATGTTCGATGAAAAGATAAAATGTTTGCATATAAACCCCGGTGCTGCGGGAAAACATGGTTGGCACAAAGTGAGAACCTTAATCCGTTTTTGTATAACTGACGAAAATATTCATACCTTAGAAGTAATTGAGTTATCAGGTAGATAACGTAAAAATTACACTAAGTATGAGTTTAGGAGTAACTACATTAGGACAATTTATTATAGAAAAACAAGCGGATTTTCCTTACGCTAAAGGAGAATTATCCAGGTTGCTACGTGACATCGCAATTGCGGCTAAAATTGTAAACAGAGAAATTAACAAAGCCGGCTTAGTAGATATGTTGGGCCATGTTGGTACGACTAACATTCAAGGCGAAAAGCAAAAAAAACTGGATGTATATGCCGATCAGCAGTTTTTAGCTGCCCTTACCAGTGGAGGTGAATGTTGCATTATCGCCAGTGAAGAAGAGGAAGAGATTATACATATTGATTCTCCTGTTTCTAAAGACGCTAAATATATTGTATGTATCGATCCTATGGATGGTTCATCCAATACAGATGTGAATGTTGCTGTTGGTACAGTATTTTCAATTTATCGAAGAAAAAGTTTTGAAGGTAGGGCAACTATAAGTGATGTTTTGCAGAAAGGAACTGAACAGGTGGCTGCCGGTTATATTATTTATGGCTCTTCAACTATGTTGGTTTATACCACAGGCAAGTGTGTGAATGGCTTAGTGTGTACGT
>NZ_AJLG01000132.1 GCF_000258495.1 Pedobacter agri PB92 | reverse complement strand
GAAGCATCAAAGCAAAAGTAGGTGATGTACAGGCTTTTATGGATAAACAAAAGTTTATCTCTAGAGATAATACCCGGACGCCGTTCCAATGGGATGCCTCATCAAATGCTGGTTTTACAACGGGCAAACCCTGGATAAAAGTAAACCCCAACTACAAAACGGTAAATGTTGTTGCCGAAGCGCAGAATCCGTTAAGTGAGCTAACCTATTTCAAAAAGATGGTTGCCTTAAGAAAATCATCTCCAGTGCTCGTATATGGTGATTACCAGGTTTTTGATATTGATAGCCCGGACGTATACTGTTATACCAGAACAGATGGCCAGGAGAAAATCCTAATCGTTCTGAACTTCTCGGTTAAAGCGTTCTCCTATCCGCTGGATAAAAATATTAACATCTCCTCCGCTAAGGTGCTCATGAATAACTATAATGACAGCACAAATTTTAGGGGTAATGAAATTTATTTAAAACCGTGGCAGGCTTTAGTTTTTAAGGTTAACTAAAATGATATGATTGTAGCTCAGGCAGAAAAGGTTCATCAGCCTTCATCAGGTTTTAAACTAAATTTTAGCGCTATCATAGCGATGAATCTTGGTTTCTTTGGAATTCAGTATAGTTTTGGTTTACAGCAAACCAATATGACGCCCATTTATTCCTATCTGGGTGCCAATGCCGATCAGATTCCTTTGTTAAACTTAGCAGGACCGATGACAGGCTTAATCATTCAGCCAATTATTGGCGCCATGAGCGATAAAACCACCAGCAGATTTGGACGACGCCGGCCATATTTTTTAATTGGCGCTATCATTTGCAGTATCTGTCTTTTCGCCATGCCTTACAGCAGTTCAATCTGGATGGCTGCCGGGATTTTATGGATACTTGATGCCGGGAATAATATCACCATGGAACCTTACCGGGCGTTTGTGAGCGACAAACTTCCATCAGAACAGCATGCTCTTGGTTTCTTAACGCAGAGCTTTTTTACCGGGTTAGGTATTACACTGGCTAACCTTACCCCAGGCATACTCATCGCAGCGGGGCTCATCAGTATGAATGCAAGAAGTGACAACAACATACCCTATACTACCTATGCGGCCTTTTTTATTGGAGGCGTTGTTTCAATCGGTTCTATCATGTATAGTTGTTTAACCACGAAGGAGGCACCGCTGGCTGCTGAAGAGATTGACAAAATTAAAAAGGAAACCGGCGGCATTGGAAGGATTTTCAGTGATATTATAGCGGCTTTCAAAGTGATGCCTGCCATGATGAAAAAACTTGGTATTGTTTATCTGTTCAACTGGTACGCCATGTTTATTTACTGGCAATTTATTACCCTATGTCTAGCGAAAACCATTTACCATACCAGTGATGCAGCATCAGATGGATTTGCTTCTGCCCAGTTATTAACCGGAACGGTAAACGGAGGCTACAATGTAGTCACCTTTCTGGTGGCCTTTCCACTGGCATTCTTCGCCAGGAAAATTACGGCAAAAAAGGTGCATCTGATGAGTTTGCTTTTTGGCGGTCTGTGTCTGATCTGTTTGCCGATGATTCATCATCCTTTTCTACTTATCATTCCGATCGTAGGTTTAGGGGTGGCATGGGCCAGCATGATGGGAACGCCTTATGCCATGCTTGCAGGAAGTATTCCAAAAGCAAAAACCGGTATTTTTATGGGAATATTAAATATGTTCATCGTGCTGCCGATGTTGTTGGAAACCATCACCTTTAAATATGTTTACCGCTATCTGCTTGGCCATCGCCCGGAAAATGCAATCATGTTTGCCGGCGTTTTAATTGTTATAGCTGCTTTGATGGTGTTACAGATCAAAAAAAATGAAAAAATAGCCGATATATAATGTTCGATTCAAAATCATATCACCACGCATTAGATCTCTTGCGGGAGGCAGTTACCCCATATGGTTTTGTGGCAGCTGTAGAGGAGCAAGATAACTACAAACGCGTTTGGACCAGAGATGGGGTGATTACGGCCATTGGTGCGCTTTTAAGTGGAGATAAATCGCTTATTGATGCTGCAAGGAATACGTTAATCACAATTTTCGAACACCAGCATCCTGATGGTTTCATGCCTTCTAATGTTTCACCGAAAGATGGTACAGTGAGTTATGGTGGAACCTCGGGCCGGGCCGACAATCCTTCGTGGGCAGTGATTGGTTTAACTGCATATACCTTAGTTACTGGCGATGAGGATCTTTGGCGTAAATATCAGCGTCAGGTACATCAGTGTTTTATGCTTTTAAATAGCTGGGAGTTTAATGGCAAACATTTGATTTATGTGCCGCAAAGTGGCGACTGGGCAGATGAATATATTCAGCATGGTTATATTCTATTTGACCAGTTGTTACGACTTTGGGCATTACGTTTGGCTTCCAAATTATCATTCAATACAGACTGGGAAACCAAGATTGCTGATATTACCCGTTCCATTCAAGCGAATTACTGGAAAAATGATTATCCTGAAAACGCCTATTCTCCCAATTTGATGCATCAGTTGGAGCATGCTTCTCAAGAATACTGGTTAATGGGCTTTAACCCTGGGCGGATCTACAAGTACTTTGATCTGCAGGCCAATACCTTCGCTCTTTTCCTGGGCATTGGAGATGAAAATCAAAATCGAAAGGTATTGCAATATATCGGAACACTTTATGACCAAAGACAATCGCTATTGCCTTCATTTTATCCTACGATTCAGGATGATGATTCGGATATGAACGAACTGAGAAATAACTATGCTTATACCTTTCGAAACCAACCTGATTATTTTCACAATGGTGGTTTGTGGCCAGTTTGGAATGGCTGGCTGGTCGCTGCGCTGAATTTTCACCAAAAGACAAGCCTGGCTCAGGAAATCCTTTCTGAAATTCACCGCTCAAATGCCAAAGCGGATCTATTTAATGAATGTTTTCATGGAACCAGCTTGGAGCCATGCGGTGTGCCAAAATGCATCTGGAGTGCCGCCGGAGCAGTTATAGCCGAACAGGCAACCAATAATGCATTTAGGAAAATTTTAACTTTTAATAGAAATGATGGTTTCGGAAAATAATGTTTCAGGAAAAAAAATATTAGTGGTGGGCGAATTATTGGTCGATATCATTTCAGATGAAAATATCGAATCGCTTGCGGTAGCTTCACAATTTTCTACTATTCAAGGAGGTAGCTCAGCCAATCTTTGTGCTAACCTGAAATGGCTGGGTGTAGAGGCAGATCTGGTTGCAACGGTTGGCGAAGACAACCTGGGTATTTTTCTGATTAATGAACTTAAGGCAATCGGTTTATCAGACCGCTACATACACCAGGCACCGCATCGGCAAACCAGCGTGGTGCTTGTTGCTAAAAATAATCATCGTCCGGATTTTATCCCTTACCGCAGTGCAGATTTTGCCATTAGGAGGGTAGCGGATGAGCTGATTGAAGCTGCTGACATTGTTCATACCACCGCATTTGCACTGAGCAGGGAACCAGCCCGGAGTAATATTATGACTGCATTAACCAAAGCGCATCAAATGGGAAAATCCATATCCGTTGACTGGAATTTTGCGCCATCAATCTGGCAGGATGATGATGGGAAGGAAGTGTTAAAAAAAATACTTAAATTGAATCCATTATTAAAAGTAAGTGTCGATGATCTGGAGCGTTTTGTTGGGCAATCTTTTAGTGTAGAAGAATCAGTTGAATGGTTGGATCGTCTGGATGCTGCGGCAATTTGCCTTACCTGCGGTAAACATGGCGTGTGGTATAAATCAAATAAGTTAAACTGGAAATACAAAAATGCTATTCCAGTTGAAACTGTTCGAGGCGTAACTGGTGCGGGAGATGCTTTCTGGTCTGGGTTTTTATCTGCCTTCATTCTAGAAAAGCCGATGGATGAGTGTATCAATAAAGGGTTGGAAGTTGCCCGGTTAAAAATCGAAAAACCATATCCCTTATATAAAAAATAAATCACCCTAAATAACCTAACCAGATTAACATGAAAATTAAGCCACCTTAAGCACTCCGAATTCCCAACATAATAAAACATTTTCTAACCAAATTATTAAACCATTATGAACTTAACTCTACCGAGTAATTGGTCTGTTTTGCCTGCAAAACAGAAATTATGTAGATTAATGAAACTTGTTTTACCAAGTTTACTTTTAGTCTTTTTAAGCACGGCAGCCTTTGCCCAAACCGTTATCAGAGGAACCATTTCTGATGACGATAAACTGCCCATGGCTGGCGCAACTATACAGGTTGCAGGTACAAGTACAAAAACACAAAGTGATGCCGAAGGCCGATATCAGATTATGGTACCTTCGCTCACTGCCAAACTAATTGTAAGTTTTGTCGGTTTCGAAACACAAACCGTAAATGTCAACAATCAAACGGTAATCAATGTCACGCTTAAATCGCTCAATAACCTCGATGCAGTTGTTGTAGTAGGTTATGCTTCTGTGAAAAAAGTGATTTGACTGGAGCTGCGACCACCGTTTCTGCGAAAGATTTTAACAAGGGGCCATTAAATGCACCCGATCAACTGATACAGGGTAAAGTAGCCGGTGTACAAATGATCAATAACAGTGGGCAGCCAGGTGGAGCCTCTACCGTTAGAATCAGGGGTAATTCTGCGGTTACCGGAACAGGCCAACCTTTGTATGTAGTGGATGGAGTGGCCCTCGATGGCCGGTCTGCCAGACCTTCTGCCAGTGCCGGTATTGGAACGGCTCCGGATGGAAATCCGCTAAACTTCATCAACCCTGCAGATATCGAATCGATGGAGATTTTGAAAGACGCTTCTGCCACGGCCATCTACGGATCACGTGCGGCTTATGGGGTTGTTTTGATTACGACTAAAAGAGGAAAATCAGGCGATACAAAAATTGATTTGAGTGCTTCGGCCGGCGTAAGTAACATTGCCAGAAGGGTTGATGTTCTTTCCGGTGATGAATATCGTGCTGCCCTTGCAAAGTACGGACTCACCAACGGTAATTTTGGTAGCAGTGTTGATGCCCTTGATGAGGTAACCAGAACTGCGTACAATCAGAATTATTCAATCGGCATCAGTGGGGGAACCAATGGAAATACATTCAGGGCTTCACTCGGTTATCAGGATCAGCAGGGCATTATCAAATCTACCGATTTCAAGAAATATAGCGCAGGCTTTAACGGAAATTTCAAATTTCTGGAAAGCAAAAAACTTGGACTTGATATTAACATGATCAGCAACCAGTATCTGGAAAGCATTGCACCAATCACTACTGACGCAGGTTTCACCGGAAGTTTAATTTCTCAGGCGCTATCATGGAATCCAACTCAATCTTTTTATAATGCCAACGGAGGATTGTTTATTGACTATGGTTCTACCACCATTAATCCTTTAGCTGCACTGGCCGCTAATAATGATAAAGCTAAAGTTTCAACAATTTTAGGTAGCATATCTCCTTATTACAAAATCACACCATGGTTAGAATACCGCATGTTGGCCAGTGTCAATTACAGTGCTGGTATCAGAAGGGCTTCTACCAGAAGCTTTTTAAATCTTCAGGGGATTCAGCCTTCAGGCACCTTCCTGGGCGGTTATGCAAGTTATTCAAACAATGAATTAATTACGCAGCAGTTTACAAATACCCTTAATTTTAATAAGGAAATTGTAAGCAAATTGAATTTGAACGCCATTGTTGGTTACGAATATTCTAACTTCATCAACAAAGGAACTACAAACACCGCAACAGGATTTGGCGAAATTGATGCCGATTATACCGATGCATTTCAAACTACTGCACCGGCAAACCGTACCTTTTCTGCTTTCAACAATCCAACAACTGAACTGCAGTCGTACTTCGCCAGGGCGATTTTTAATTATGATAGCAAATACATTTTAACGGCCACTTTCAGGGCCGATGGTTCAACCAAGTTTGGAAAGTCAAACCGTTATGGTTATTTCCCTTCATTTGCAGCTGCCTGGGATATTAAAAAAGAAAGTTTCATGGAAGGCGCCAGCTGGTTAGATCAGCTTAAAATGAGAGTTGGATACGGAAAAACAGGTAATCAGGATTTCCCTTCCGGCTCGGCTCAACAGCGTTATGATTTTGGAAACTCGAATGGTGCACCAACTTTAGTTGCCATTAACAACGCCAATCCAAACCTTAAATGGCAGTCGGATGAACAAACCAACGTTGGTATTGACTTTGGATTGTTAAAAAGCAGGTTAACCGGTTCTGTTGATTATTTCCATAAAACCACTAATGATTTATTGTTTCCGCAAATTTCATTTGTACCGGCAGTTGGTGGAAACGTACCAACATGGGTGAATTTACCCGGCCAGATTATCAATAAGGGTGTTGAATTAACGCTGAACGGAGTATTAATTGAAAAAGATGATCTCAACTGGTCATTGGGCGGTAATGCCACTTTCATCAACAATAAAGTTCAAAATATCAATGGTATTATTAAAACAGGCTCATTAAACGGACAAGGCCTAAGTGGGGTAACAACTGAGGTAATCCAGAATGGTTTGCCATTGTTTGCTATGGTAACAAGACAATATAATGGTTTGGATGCCAATGGCTTCTCGCTTTATACAGATGATGGTTTTACCAATTACTACGTAGGTAATCCTAACCCAAAAGTGATTTTGGGATTAAGTACCAACATCAGATACAAAAAACTATCGTTCACCGCAAACTTCAACGGTTCATTCGGGCAAGATATCTACAACAATACCGCAAATTCTGTATTGGCGATATCTAACCTTGGTACAAGGAATATTTCTTCTGCATTGGTCAATTTACCTGTTCAGGAATCTTTAGCCAATCCGATTGCTGCATCCTCACGCTATATTGAAAAAGGCGATTACCTGAAGCTTGCCAATGCAACGCTTAATTACAATATCGGTAATGTTGGTAAAGCAATTAAATCCCTTAATATTTATGTTAACGGACAAAATCTATTTGTAATCACCAATTATACCGGTTTTGATCCAGAGGTTAATGTGAATAAAGGTGTAAGTGGGGTTCCTTCTGCAGGTATTGATTATACCGCTTACCCAACAGCAAGAACCTTCAATTTTGGTGTTAATTTTTCTTTATAATTCTTAAAATAAAAATCATGAAAAGTAAATATATTTTCAGTTTTGCACTGGTTGCATTGAGCTTCTCGGCTTGTACCAAGCTTGATGAGAACCTGAATGGTCAGGTAAGCAGCGGCGGGGTAAGTTCAGGTAATGTCTCGAGTTTATTGGGCGCCAGCTATGCAGCAATGATTGGCCCTTACCAGGCCCCATGGAATTGGGTAGCTTTGCAGGAAGTTACTTCGGATGAGGTTATTGTGCCAACCCGAGCGGGTGACTGGGATGATAACGGCGCATGGCGATCGTTACACCTGCATAAATGGGCTCCAGATCATTCCAGGATTTCAGACGTATTCAGAGATTTAAATAGTATTTCTTATGTGGCAACCAGTGTGCTGGGTGCTAATCCTTCAGCTACCCAGGCAGCTGAAGCCCGTTTCTTACGTGCTTTCGCTCAATTTTCTATTCTCGATGGATGGGGGCAGGTTCCGTATCGTGATGCCGGAGAGGATGTTACCAAACCATCCCGGGTAAGAAATGCAGCCGATGAAATTAATTATCTGATTACGGAATTAACAGCCATTATTCCAACTTTGCCTTCAGGACCAGCAAACGTTGCCAACAAAAACGCAGCGAGAACGCTTTTAATGAAGGTTTATCTTAACAAGGGAGCGTTTTTAAACCGTACTGCACCAACCTTTGATGCAGCGGATATGGCCAGGGTGATTACCCTTGCCGATGAAATTGCAACCGGGGGATATGTATTAACGGCAAATTACTTTGATAACTTTGCACCAACAAATGATATTCTTTCCAAAGAAAATATTTTCACAGCGCAAAATATTGGCGGTGCCACCGGAAGTGATTTAGATGGGCAGTGGAAATGTACCACCCATTATAACCAAAATCCGAATGGTTACAACGGATTTTCGTCCCTATCTAATTTTTATGCAAAATTCGAGGCGGCCGACAAAAGAAGAGGCGGTACCTACGCCGGACAAACCAATGTATCAGGCCTTCGTGTAGGATTTCTTGTTGGTCAGCAGGTGGATCAGAATGGTGTGGCATTAAAAGATAGAAAAGGCAATCCGCTCGCTTTTACACCAGAAGTGAGCATCATTGAAAGAGATCCAAATCACCTGGAAGTTGCGGGAATCAGAGTTATCAAATACCCTGTTGACTATGCCAATGCGGGTTCTAGAAAACCAGATAACGACTGGGTTTACTATCGCTATTCTGATGTTTTGTTGATGAAAGCAGAGGCACAGATGAGAACCTCTCAAACCGCTGCTGCATTAACTTTAGTAAATTCATTAAGAGCCGTAAGGGGAGCATCTACATTAACAAGTTTAACTTTGGATGTACTGCTTGATGAGCGTGGTCGCGAGCTATACTGGGAAGGTTTCAGAAGACAGGATTTGATTCGTTTTGGAAAATACCTTGCTGCATGGCAGGAAAAACCAGCAAGCGAGGCTAAATACCTGGTTTTCCCGATTCCGGATAATCAACTTGGTAACCCTAATCTTATTCAAAATACAGGTTACTAATCCATCACGTTTTAGCTAAGCCAGAGGCTGATTTGCCATCGGATTGACTAATCTGATGGCAATTCGGCCTTTTGTTTATTCTAATTTTCTTCTTTCATCAACATATGTCTATGAAAAAAAACGTACTTTTATTTCTATTTAATATTCTATCTCTTGTAGTTGCAGCACAGGATCCCTGGAAGATCAGTGCCGATAAAATCGACCCCGGTAAATATTTCGGCATTACTGCAGGCAACGGGATAATCGGTATCGTTTCTTCTCCTCAGCCGTTTAAGGTAAAAAATGTAGTGCTCGCCGGCACTTATGATACATATGGACGTGGCCGTGTAAGTAATTTTTTAAACGGTTTCAATCTGCTTAACATGTATCTGGAAATTGATGGAAGAAGGCTTGATGACCAAAATACAAGCAATATGCAGCAAGAGCTTGATATGCAGCATGCCGCATTTACCACAAAACTGACTTATGGAAAAAAGGCAAACATTAAATATACCTACTACGCACTTCGCCATTTGCCTTTTACAGTATTAATGGATGTTACCATTACTGCCGACGAAGATTTTAAATTAACGGCAGCAAGTGTGATGGAAACGCCTGATGCACTTCGTGATGTGGAAAATTACTATAATGAAATTGACAGGCCACATGTAACGCTGAGCCTGTTGACATCAACGGCAAAAAGCCCGACAGGCAAATTGCAGTTGTGCGCCTCCAATAGTTTCTTATTTAATGAACAGCATGGAAGCGAGCCAAAAATTATCCACGAAATGTGGGATAATAACAGCCATTTGATGAAGTTTAGTAAAGTGATTAAAGCCGGGGAAAGTTATCGCTATAGCGTTGTAGGCAGTACAATAAGTTCTGCCCAACATGCCGATCCGCTTAACGAAGCCGAGCGCATGACTATTTTTGCTAAACTCGAAGGTCGCGATCGATTAATCCAATATCATAACGCCGCCTGGGATGAACTGTGGAAATCGGATATAATTATTGAAGGAGATCCGCAGGCACAACAAGATGTACGCAGTATGCTTTACCATTTAACCTCATTTTCGAGGGCGGGAACTTCTTACTCGCTATCGCCAATGGGTTTGTCTGGCTTAGGATATAATGGCCACGTATTCTGGGATACAGATATCTGGATGTTTCCGGCAATGTTGGTATTGCATCCTGATATTGCAAAATCTTTAATCGAGTATAGATTTGAAAGACTGGAACCGGCACGGAAAAATGCTTTTTCACATGGCTTTAAAGGCGCAATGTATCCCTGGGAAAGTGCAGATTCGGGTGTGGAAGAAACACCTGTTTGGGCTTTAAGTGGACCGTTCGAGCACCATATCTCGGCAGATGTTGCCCTGGCTGCATGGAATTATTATTGTGTTACACAGGATAAGGTCTGGCTTAAAGAAAAAGGATGGCCAATTTTATCTCAAACAGCCGAATTTTGGGCCAGCAGGGTAGAGCGAAGCGGACCGAATCAGTTTGATATCAAAAATGTAGTTGCCGCAGATGAATGGGCGGAGAATGTAGATAATAACGCCTTCACAAATGCAGCTGCAAAACTGAATCTTAAAAATGCGAATTTGGCTGCAGCTGTTTTGGGGTTGCCGCAAAATAAGGATTGGGCGTTGGTGGAAAATAATATCCCGATTTTAAAATTTCCTGATGGCGTTACTAAAGAACATGCCACTTACAAAGGCGAGGGCATAAAACAGGGAGATGTTAATTTGCTTGCGTATCCTTTAAAAAGTATTACAGATAAAAATCAAATTTTAAAAGACCTGGCTTATTATGAAACCAGAGTTCCAGATGAAGGGACACCTGCCATGACTCATGCCATTTTTGCTTTACTTTATGCCAGAACGGACCATGCAGAAAAGGCTTATAAATATTTTAATGAGGCCTACCAGCCGAACCTGAATCCACCGTTTCGGGTTATTGCCGAAACAAAGGGTGGCACCAATCCATATTTTGCAACTGGCGCCGGCGGTGTTTTACAAAGTGTGTTGATGGGTTTTGGTGGGTTAGATATTACCAATAAAGGTATTGTACAAATTCCGTCAGTTTTACCAGCCAAATGGAAATCGATCAGGATTACTGGTGTAGGTACAGAAAAGAAAACTTTTTCGGTTACCAATAAAAATTAATAAAAAACGGATTGCGACTTTAGAAAGATTTGCAATCCGTTTTTTTTAAGCATCTTTCGGTAAATCACTTATCTTTCATCAGTTTTAGCAGTACGCCATTCGTCCAGCCGAAACCATCCTGCAAAGGATATTCTCCACCGCCACCTTTGCTATTTGTTTCCACTACGTTATATTTTTCCATCAACTTGCCGGTTTCTTCAAAAACAGCGATGTTCTGGTTAATCCATCTGCTAGTGATGTCATCCGCAAGTTTATCAAAACCATAATGATGCAAACCTTTTATGCTGATGTATTGCAATGGAGCCCAGGCATTTGGTGCGTCCCATTGTTCTTTTGATGTGGTTAATGTGGTAATTAATCCGCCTGCTTTTAAAAAATCCTTTTCAATTTTTTCAGCAACTAATTTTACCTGAGCCGGAGTGGCCAGTTTAAAGTATAGTGGAAAAGATGCCGCTAAGGTGAATTGATTTGATAATGACTTCGTTTTCCAATTGTAATCGGTAAAAAAGTTCAAATCAGTGTTCCAGAAATATTTTAAAATTGCTGTTTTCCGTTTAGCTGCCCGGGCATAAAATAAAACGGCTTTAACCTTATTTCCAGCTTGTTGATTCGCAGCTGCAATGGCAATTTCAAGGTTGTACATTAAGGTATTCAAGTCTACAGGCAGCAAATCTGTAGTAATGATCTGGCTAATATTCTTTCCATCGGCAAACCAGCGGCTGCTAAAATCCCAACCCGATTCTGCAGCCGATCTCACATTGCGCAAAAATACAGCAGGTTGTTGTTTTGTTAACTTTGCAGCTTCAAAATCTTCTCTGTACGATTCTTCTCTTGGTACATCACCTGCATCATAGTAGCGGTTTAAAAGAGTTCCGTCTGTCAGTTTTACGCTGTGGTTGATGGCAGTACCATTTTTAAGCTGGGCAGCGCCCTTCATCCAGAAATTATATTCTTTCTCCAACACATCTTTATAATCAGCCAGTTTGGCGTAAGTATTATTTTGGGTAAGCAGCTGAACCATTGCCGCGAAGAATGGAGGTTGCGATCGTGTTAAATAATAACTTCTGTTCCCATTTGGGATAAAACCATATTGATTAATGAGGTAAGCAAAATTGTCAATCATGTCTTTCATGATTTTGGTTTTGCCTGCTTTTTGTAAACCAAGCATCGTAAAATAGGAATCCCAGTAGTATATTTCCCTAAAGCGCCCGCCTGGAACAATATATGGATGAGGAAGCGGCAATAATGAAGTTTTGAAGTTGGAGACAGTATCTGGATTTCTTTTCAGCACAGTCCACAAGGTATCCAGATGTTTTTCAATTCCAGCATTTATATCCGATTGATAAACTGCATTGTGATTCTCTGGCATAGAAAAATTTTCCGCAACGAAATTTTTCAGGTTAAATGTCGCGAGTTTTTTTTGCGCATCGTAAGCGGCCATAATGGCCGAGGGATCCTTTTTTGGAATGGCATCGACAAAGGATTTACCATCAGGATAGATTCTTGCTAATTGTACTTTTTCGAATAAATCAGGATAGGTCTGCCGTGGGCTCAGTTCTTTTTGTGCAAAAAGTTGTCCCGATGCCATCAACAGAAAGACAAAAAGGGTCACTTTAAAAGAAAATTGTTTAGGGATTGGGTTTTGATTGATCAATAGCTTGTGTTGACTCATATTTGGTTATTGTATGATTTAAATTTAGGCATTTTACTTTAAATTTGGCGATGCCATCTTTAATTATAGCATTACTATAAAAACAATGCCGCTTGTGCCTAAAACCACTATTATACCCGTTATGACCAATCCGTGACTTCTGTTTTAACTGGCTAAGCTTATCTTAGCCTGAAACATTAGTTTATGAAGAATATAGGATTTTTATCATTCGGACATTGGTCTAACCATCCTTCTTATCAAACCCGTACCGCAGGAGATACTTTACTTCAGTCGATTGATCTGGCTGTAGCTGCGGAAGAATTGGGTTTAGATGGTGCGTATTTCCGTGTTCATCATTTTGCACGCCAGCTGGCTTCGCCGTTTCCATTACTTGCTGCAATTGGCGCCAAAACCAGCAATATTGAGATTGGCACAGGGGTGATTGATATGCGTTACGAAAACCCATTGTATATGGTTGAAGATGCCGGTGCAGCTGATTTGATTTCAGGTGGGCACTTACAACTGGGGATTAGTCGCGGCTCCCCGGAGCAGGTGATTGAAGGGTACAAACATTTTGGTTACCAGCCTGCAGCTGGTGAAACAGATGCAGAAATGGGCCGTGAAAAAGCATTGACGTTTCTGGATAAACTGGAAGGTGTTGGCTTTGCTCAGCCCAATCCAAACCCCATGTTCCCAAACCCGCCTGGATTATTACGGTTGGAGCCTTATTCTGAAGGGCTGCGGGAGCGAATTTGGTGGGGTGCAGCATCTAACGCCACGGCTATTTGGGCAGCAGAAAAAGGAATGAACCTGCAAAGTTCTACCCTGAAGTTTGATGAAAACGGAAAACCTTTCCATATTCAGCAGGCAGAACAAATCAGGTTGTATAAGGAAGCATGGAAAGCTGCAGGGCACAAACGTGAACCAAGGGTTTCTGTAAGCCGTTCGATTTTTGCACTTGTTAATGATCAGGATCGCTATTATTTTGGGCAGCAGGCAAGGGGTGCAGATAGTTTTGGTTACATCGAGGCTGATCAGCGTGCGGTTTTTGGGAAGAGTTACGCAGCAGCGCCCGACCAGTTAATTAAAGAACTTGCGGAAGACGAGGCAATTAAAGAAGCAGATACCTTGCTGTTGACTATTCCAAATACTTTAGGTGTTGATTACAATATTCATGTAATTGCCGCTATTCTGGAACATGTTGCCCCCGGCTTAGGTTGGCGATAATTTTCAGTCAGGGTTGAAATTGCATCATCAGATAGCTCATTAAATAAAAAAATCACTT
>NZ_AJLG01000131.1 GCF_000258495.1 Pedobacter agri PB92 | reverse complement strand
ACGTACACACTTTGATGGCAAAAGAGTTTTGCTGTAAGCATGCTGCTCTATAAAGTTGATTTTTGAATTTCTATGTGCATAGTTGGCTGCAAAACCGTCTCTAAAGTCTACATAATATACATCTACATGGTATAAATCAACTAATACTGAAGCCATTCTTAAAAAAAGAAACTCCGCCCCTCCCATTATTTTGCTAGGGTAAAAAAAGTTATGGAATCGGAATTAGACATTTGCAGCAGACTTGTAGAATAGGAGGTTTCTAAAATGGAAGACCATATAAATAAAGTAAAAGAAGTAGTTAAGACCAAATGATACTACGATTCCTTTTAAATCTAGCATAGATACTAATATATATCCTAAAGTAACATAAGTGAAGGTAAAAAGTATTTCGGTAATAATGTAAACTTTAGTCATAGACTTTGCGAGCATAAGAAATGCTAACATCCAAGCTGCAATTTTAAAGAAATCGCCAAACAATTGCCAAAAGAAAAGATTTTCCATTTGAGCGAAGTCTGGGGTAAATAAGATCGAAATAATAAATTTTCGCAGGAGGAATATTGATAAACATCCGATCAAAACAACGGGCATAACAATTTTATAACCATTCAAGATTTCGGCTCTAATCTCTGGATCACTTTTTAGCGTAGATAATTTGGGGAGATAGTATGTGCTCAATGCGGTGGTAATGATCAACAGATATCCATCGGAAATTCTCATAATACCCTGCCAATATCCAGCCGATTCTATACCTAGCGTTGCCCCCAACATATTTCTTAAAAATATCTGAGAAATTGGTAATGTTATTGCTGAAATTATTGCCATTAAACTATAGCTTCCCAATTTTCTCGCAATCGCAATATCAAAAGAATTTTTAAATAGGTTAACTTTAAACCAAGGACGTTTTATTACATGGTATAATGTAAAGAAAAAAACTATAGATTGAGATAATACTAAGGAATAGAGTGCTCCAGAGATTTTATAGTAATATACTAAGATAATGGTAAATATAAGTGAAATGACACTTCCAATTGTGTTAACAATAGTGTATGTTTTAATCTCCCCTTTGCCATTTAATATAGCAATGAATAATGAATTTAAAGAATATAAGACAATTGATCCTCCCAAAACTCTCACAGGCCCTTTGTATTCTTGAATCCGCAATATTGTCTCAGAAAAGAAACCAGGAAATAAGATCAATAGACACCCGATAACACCTGAGCAAATTACTGAGATTCTTAATGCCGTACTAAATAATTTTCTTGATTCATGGTCTTCTTGGACATAGTCTGCTGTGTACTTCACTACTCCATTGTTGATTGCTCCGTTGGCAAAAGTTAAAAAAATCGTAATGAAATTTGAAAATGCACCTATTAAAGCAACCCCGGCAGGCCCTGTAAAAATAGCGACGGCTTTTCCTGCTATGAAACCCGACGAAATTTTAATTAAAGTAATAATACCTGAAAATATTGTTGTCTTAACTAATTTCAATTAGTATTTGTTTAAAATGTCAATTATGTGATCAACCTCTTCATTCGTTAAAACTGAACTTAAAGGTAATGAAATCACTTGTTCATGAATTTTCTCTGATATTGGAAGGCTTAAATGTGCAAATTCTTTGTACGCCTCTTGCTTATGAGGCGGGATAGGATAATGAATAACGGTTTGTATATCATTATCTTTTAAATAGTTTTGTAAATGCTGTCTGTTTTCAGTTCTGATAACGAACAGATGCCAGACATGACTTTCCTGATGGGCAATTTCTGGTAATTTAATTTTTGGATTTTTGATTTCTGCAAGGTATCTGTTCACAATTTTGCGCTTTATCTCGGTATCGTAGTCTAATCTCTGTAATTTCACACTTAAAAACGCAGCCTGAAGCTCATCTAACCTGCTGTTAACTCCTTTAAATAAATTTTTGTACTTTTCATGGGACCCGTAATTGAGCAGCGCTTTCAAAGTTTCAGCCAACTCATCATCATTAGTTGTTATTGCTCCGGCATCACCTAAAGCACCAAGGTTTTTACCAGGGTAAAAACTAAAGCCTGATGCATTGCCAAAACTTCCGGCAACTTTACCAGTGGTATCTTTTGCACCGTGGGATTGGGCACAATCTTCAATTACCTTTAAATTATGTTTATTCGCAATTGCCAATATTTCATCCATATTGCATAATTGACCATAAAGATGTACCGGCAAAATTGCAACTGTGCGTTCTGTCACGTTTTGTTCGATTAAACTTGGATCTAAATTATAGGTTTTAATATCAGGCTCAACCAGTACTGGAACAAGATTATTGGCCGAAATTGCTAATATACTTGCAATATATGTATTCGCCGGGACGATAATTTCATCGCCTTCTTTAAAAATTCCAAGTTCTTTATACGCCCTAATAATTAATATTAAAGCATCTAAACCATTGGCTACACCAATCGCATGTTTTACTTGACAATAAACAGCAAAATCTTTCTCAAAAGTAGCTAACTCTTTTCCCATGATATACCAACCAGAATCAATAACACGCTCAAATGCGATGATTAAATCCTTCCTATAGGTTTGATTAATACTTAGTAAATCCAAAAACTTAATCATCTTTCAATTGGCTTAAAATTCTCTATAAAATATTTTTTTTTTGTCTTTTTATCTACAAGATCAAGGCCTAATAAAACTTGGTCTTCTGTGATGTAACCGCGATGTTTGGCAGGATTACCATACCATACAGTGTATGGGGCTATACTTTTTGTCAAAACAGAGCCTGCGCCCAGAAAGGACATTTCGCCTAATGTAATTCCGGCAATTATCGTTGAGTTAGCCCCTATGGAACACCCTTTTTTTATTATAGTTTGACTAAAACTCTTGGGATAAATTTTAGATCTAGGAACTAAATCATTGGTAAATGTAACATTAGGACCAATAAAAACATTATCTTCAATTCTAAGTCCATCCCACAACTGAACTCCAGACTTCACTGTAACGTTATTTCCAATTATTACATCATTTTCAATAAAGCAATTGCAATTTATATTACAATTATTACCTATACAAGCATTCTTCAAAATAACAACGAATTGCCAAATTTGTGTATCAATTCCAATGTTTTTAGTTTGAACATCAGCTAGACTGTGTATTTTCATTTGTAAATATTAAAAAATCTTCATAATTTCTCAAGTAATCACTTTCCTCATATTTGTGAGACGCTAGTACTAAACATATTGAGCCCGATGAAAAATTAATTTCCGAAGCCCAAATCCCCGGTGGAACATGTAAACCAATATTTGGACGATTTAGTTGTACTAGGCGTTTAGTTCTACCATCATCTAACAAAACTTCAAAACTTCCGCTGGCTGCGATCAAAAACTGATGACATTCTTTGTGTGCATGGGCTCCTCTTGATTCCCCCCCCGGAATGTCATATAAATAAAAAATTCGTTTTACGTCAAATGGAATTTCTATATTATTATGAATAGGGGTTATGTTACCAGCTCTATTTTTAATTTGGGGAAGTTCAAATATTGAACAATCGTATGTTGTGGGCATAATCTTATTTACTATTTTCAAAACTAAACTTATTAAAATCCCTTTCGTAGTCTTCTTCTGAAAATTTGGTCGAAGCAGCAATAAATGCCAAAGAGTTAGTGGAGAAATTTTCCATATGTCTCCAGATGCCATTTGGCACATATAACCCCACGTAGGATCGATTTAAAGAAATAATCTGTTCATTTTGCCCATCTTTAAGTATTACATCAAAACTTCCAGAAAGAGCAATGATAAACTCTTCATTAATTCTATAGCTGTGTCCTCCCCGAACTTGTCCTCCTGGTACATCATAAATCCAATAGGTTCTCATAATTTCAAACGGGATATGATTCAATCCTTCTAAAAAGGATAGATTACCCCGCTCATCCAAAATTTTCGGCAATTGGATAAGTTTAACACCATCAATCTCCATTTATAATAATATTTTACTGTACATAAATCTAACTGTTAAAAACATAATGAAAAGCCCGGCCAAAAGAAATGATCCTATTATTGCACTTTTTATCTTACTTAATTTGGTTCTCTCTAAGGGTAATATTGGTTCATCAATAACCTGAATTAACGGCGTTTCTTTTAATAACGACATCTTAGAAATTTCCAAGTTCTTTAACATTTCTGATAAAATATTCTTGTTTGTTTCAGCAGAAAATTGAGCTTTTTGAGAAGGAGCGGTTCTCTGGATTTGCCTGGTAGGATTTAAATTCGGAGTAGCATCAGTTATTGCTGCCGAGGTATAAATTGCGCCATTCATAACATTTCTCACAGAATCAACTTTATGCTGCAGGATCACTACATTTTTGGTAGAGCGTTTGGTTTTCGTTTGAATGTAGAAATTGTTAACAGCATTTACTATCTGGTATGAAAATTCTTTAGCAAATAACTCGTCGGGTGCCCTAACTTCTACCTGTATTTTACTTAATTTTTTATCTGGCTTACCAACACTCAAATAATCCTTATTGATGGTCTTTACTATTTCCCGTAAAACGCTATCTTTAACTATATTAGAGTTTTTTTCATGGAAATCTACCTTGCTCCAATTTGTGGATTGCCATTCCTCTTTAAGGTGATTAATATCGATGTACCAATCCACTAAAAGAATTCCGGGTTTCACAGCCGACCTACTCAAAATGGCTTGTTGAATCATAGCCCTTGATTTATAAAGTTCAATGATATTATCACCGGTAAATAACCCACCACCACCACCAGCAACATCAATGCCAACCATAGATGCCAAGCCACCAAGATTACCCATTCCTCCACCTTGTTCACCTTCTTCAAGCACAAAAGTTGTAGTAGCAGTATAAAGAGTTTTTTTAGTCAACGCAAAAGCAACTCCAAGTACTCCTCCAACAAATAAAAGTAGTAGAATGATTTTATTTTTTGAATTCAGATAGCTTGCCCACCCCTTTATGGCCAATATCAACTCTTTCAACGATATGGTGTCTTTATCTTCCGATATATTTTTATGTTCTTGTTGCATATTGGATTTTTTATATAGTTGTTGCTTACCTAAGCAAACTCACAATGATTGCCCCTAATGATGCTACCGCCGTACTAATTCCAATCCAGCTTTGCGCAGTTAAACGTTCGCGATCAGCTCTTTTTGGCACTAAAATTTCAGCGCCGGGCTTTATTTTAGGATTATTCTTAAAAAACAAGAAACTACCAACAGCTGCTGCGGAACCATTCGCGTATTTCACGTATACACCCGACTTACGTGCACCAGAAGTAAAACCTCCGGCACCGTTTATATATTGGCGTAAACTCTTACCCGGCAAATAGACAATGCTATTTGGATTCAACACCTCACCCGTTACTTTAACCGTTTGCAAAGTTCTCGGTACCCGGATCACATCACCATCTTCCACAATCAGGTCGAATTTAGATAAGGAGTCCCTTAGTATTTTAACCAGGTTAATCCCAACAAGATCACTCTGAATCAGCTTCTGCTCTACTTCAGCAGCAACAGTATCTTTGGCGCCTGCCTCCTGCGCCCGTTTTAAATTCAAAAACTTCTTATTTTCTTCCTCACTGTCATTGATCGCATTTTTGTCAGTTGGATTCACCTTTTGAGCGCCCGGTCTTTTAAGAGAGGCACCATCTGGATAAGCGGAAGACGTTAACCCTCCCGCCCTCCTGATTAATTCAGAAATGCGTTCATCTTTTCTGATGATCGTATAGGTTCCTGGATAAAGAACCTCTCCTTCCAACTTCACTTGTTTTTGTACGGTATAACCCTCGGAATTTCGAACAGAAATGATATCAAATGGCCGGATCAAAAAGGGCTCACCGACCAGTTTCAAATTCTGGTCCACATTCACAATAAACAATTCCGCCGTTCTCGCAGAACGTACAGTCGCATCACTGTTTCTTACCCTTCTGGAGATTTCAATCCGGTTAGGCGTTGCACCCTCCTTGAAGCCGCCGGCCAGTTGAATCACCGATTCTAAGGTCATGCTATCGGCATATTCAAATGTACTCGGCGCCCTTACTTCACCTTGTATCGTTACTTTATACTCATCTCTTAAATCAAATAAAGAAGAAATGGTCACTTTATCTTCACGCTGAAGGGCAATGTCTGGTTGAGTGCCAGCGATAATTTTAGCTACATCAAAAGAAATTAACGCTTGTGTATTATCTGCATTCAATCGGTTAATGTAACCTCGGTTTAAAAAGGCATCTTCCGTTAATCCATCCGATTTATTAATTAAACCTCTTAGAGTTAAACCGCTTTCCAGTTCATACACACCGGGTCTGAACACAGAACCAATAATTTCCACTCGATTGGCAAAACGATCTAAGATCGCCTCCACTACAAATTTATCCCCGTTTTTTGGTAGATAGGTCGTAAATTCTGAAGCAGAAATATCTGAGATCTTCCGATCGCGGTCTGTATTTTGAAAGGCTTTAATTTTAGCCGTGTAAGCTTGTGTGGTAAAACCACCCGCAAAATTAATCACATCTTTTAAACTCTCATTTTTAGCGACCTCAAATAGTGCCGAACGTTTGACTTCTCCAGTAATTTCCACTCTTTTTTCAAAAACCGGCACATTAATCACATCCTGATCCTGCAAACGAATATTGCCCTGCTGAATTCCCTTTAACAGGAAATCATATACATCGATCGTAGCGATAACCTTATTATTTCTAATCAATTGAATATTACGGAATGAACCATTTTGCGCCGGACCACCGGATGCATAAAGCGCATTGTAAACAGTTGATAGAGAAGATAAAGTGTAAGTACCCGGTTTGACCACCTGGCCGGTCATGATAATCTTAATGCTTCTGATATTGCCCAGGTTAACGGCAACACTTGTCCTTCCAGATCTCAAAGAAGGATAAGTAGAAGATAAAGCCGAACGAATCTTGGAAGTTGCCTGCTCAATGGTTAAGCCTGCTACGGATATTCTGCCCACGTATTGAAGGGAAATAATCCCATCCGGACTAACCGGCAAATCATAGCTGGCTTCATTATCGCCGTTTAAATCGATCAACAAGCGATCGTCTGGCCCAATGACATAACTTTTTGGCGTTGCAATTCTTAAATTAGGTTCGAAAGTGATCGTGCCGTTTCTAAATAGTTCAGCACCAAATATCTTAGGTGCAATTTCATCATCAGTTTCTTTCTTTTCATTGCTGATTTCTCCACCATCGGTGGTTTCGCTCATCTCCCTTCCAGTCGAAACAGCTTTGGCATCCGTTTGTACAGCAGAAGCAGTGCCTTGTTTTTTAACTTTTTCTACCCTGATACGAAGTTTTTGAATTTCGTCAGCTTTCATGCCTTGAGCCGCAGCAAGCTGTTCCAGTTGTGCTTCTGAATACCCTATAGATTCTGCCTTTTTAATCATTTGCAGAATTTGCGCATCCGATAACTCATCGACCTTTACATTGGCATAGTTCTGTGCATATACGCTAATACTAACGGTAAAAAAAGCGATTGCTAGAATTAAAAATTTTAAAGTTTGTTTCATATTGATCCGAATTTATCGGCATTCTTTAGGATTTACTTCCCTGTTTTATTATGTTTTTGGAATCTTTTATACGTGTCTGCTACCTTACTCAAAATAATTTAGCGTATGATAACCTGCCTGTTTGAGGTGTTCATCTTTTTTCATTAAGGCTAAATCGGCTTGCATCATATCTTTGACTAAAGCAGGTAAATCATATTTTGGCTGCCAGCCTAATTTTGTTTTAGATTTCGTTGGATCACCCAATAAAAGATCCACCTCTGTCGGCCTAAAATATTGTTCATCTACCCGGATCACCGTTTGACCCGGCTTCAGATGGGTATCCTTCAAACCTAACTCAGCGATCAAAGCTTCGTCAAATCCAATAATCACACCTTTTTCGTTTTGATCTTTGCCGCTAAACTCAATTTCTATGCCAAGTTCTGCGAAACTCATGCGTACAAAATCACGAACTGTAGTGGTTACGCCCGTGGCAATGACGAAATCCTCAGCTTTCTCTTGCTGCAAAATCAACCACATGGCTTCAATATAATCTTTCGCATGACCCCAATCACGTTGAGCAGAAAGATTACCCAAGTATAAACAGCTCTGCAAACCCAGGGCAATCTTCGCTGCAGCCCGGGTAATTTTCCTGGTGACAAAAGTTTCCCCTCGCAGCGGACTCTCGTGATTGAATAAAATCCCGTTACAGGCAAACATATTATAAGCTTCACGATAATTCACCGTAATCCAATACGCATACATCTTCGCAACAGCGTAAGGGGATCGGGGATAAAACGGAGTCGTTTCACTTTGAGGCACCGCTTGTACTAAACCGTATAGCTCAGAAGTAGAGGCCTGATAAATTTTGGTTTTCTTTTCCAAACCCAGAATGCGCACCGCCTCCAACAACCTCAGTGTTCCAATACCATCGGCATTGGCCGTATATTCCGGCATCTCAAAACTTACCTGAACATGACTCATCGCCGCAAGATTATATATCTCATCGGGCTGGGTTTCCTGAATAATCCGGATAAGATTAGTAGAATCAGTTAAATCCCCATAATGCAGCTTAAAATGAACGTTGTTTTCATGCTGATCCTGGTAAAGGTGATCGATGCGATCAGTATTGAATAGAGATGAACGTCTTTTGATACCGTGTACAAAATAACCTTTTTTAAGCAGAAACTCTGCCAGATAAGCACCATCTTGTCCAGTAACGCCAGTAATAAGGGCAACCTTCATATATTAGTCATAGATTTTGAGCATGCAAACATACGCAAAATATTTATATGTAACGAAATTGTCAATTAGCATAGATTGCTTTTTGCGGAGTTAACATCATTTCAAAAGGTTTACACTATTTCTGGGTTCTTATTATAAAGCTGTTCTCTATGACTAATGTGAAGGCACAAGGATTTTGCAATATTCTGATGCGCATGTTTGACGCCTTAATTAAGGTTTCAATATCGGCAACCATTCCTTCATATTGCAGGATCTTATCTGTAGAATTACTTTGGCAAAAATTTGAAAGGCACATTTCACAAAATGATAATAAATTTTAACTTAAATATTGGCCCGTGTTTTAATGCTCTTCGGGATCAAAGAGACAAAAGAGGATTCACAGACAGCAGCAAGAGGCATGTTCCCTATATCAGCGGTATGCGCAATAGCGCTTTCTTATGATGAAGAAAGATTGCTGAATCGCGAAAAGCTGGGGTCACCTGATTCAGCAGGAAGAAAGGCCAAAATCATATCACATATATGACCAGGGTTTTTCTATACCCTCCTATCCGGAATAGGAACTGATAAACAGTTTGAATCAAGTTTCAGCAGGAGTCAAATACTTACAATCTCGCATCAACAAACTCACGATTAATAAAAGATTTAGTATCGAATATAATAGCACCTTGTTCTTTAAATCGACCATAATCAAGCGCTAAAAACTTCTGGTGTGATACCGCCAGGATTACAGCATGATAAGATGTAAAATCTCCTTCTGCAATCAGTTCAATTCCGTATTCCAGTTTCACCTCTTCTGCACTTGCCCATGGATCATGCACATCTACCTCAATGTTAAAAGCCTTTAGCTCATCAATGATATCTACAACCCTGGTATTCCGTGTATCCGGACAATTTTCCTTAAAAGCAAATCCTAAAATTAATACTCTTGCTTCGTTCAGGATACCGCTTTTAGCCACAATCATTTTGATCACCTTATTGGCCACAAACATGCCCATATTATCATTCACCCGTCTTCCAGAAAGGATCACTTCAGGCTTATAGCCTAAAGCTTCAGATTTATGCGCCAGATAATAAGGATCAACCCCAATACAATGCCCACCCACGAGCCCAGGTTTGTAATTGAGAAAATTCCATTTGGTTGAAGCGGCAGCCAACACATCGGAAGTATCAATACCCATTTTGTCAAAGATCAGGGCCAGCTCATTAACAAAGGAGATATTCACATCTCGCTGCGCATTTTCAATTGCCTTGGACGCTTCAGCCACTTTAATACTTGGTGCCAAATGTGTACCTGCGGTAATAATTGACGCATATAACTGATCGATTTCCATTGAGATCTGCGGGTTAGAACCCGATGTCACTTTCTTAATTTTAGTTAAGGTATTGACCTTATCTCCCGGGTTAATACGTTCCGGAGAATAGCCACAAAAGAAATCAATGTTATATTTTAACCCTGAATATTTTTCAAGAACTGGAACGCAATCTTCCTCCGTACAACCAGGATATACCGTTGATTCGTAGATTACAATATCTCCTTTTTTGATCACCTTTCCCAACATTCTGCTCGCTTCAAGCAAAGGTTCGAGGTCGGGTCTTTTCAGGTGATCTATTGGCGTAGGAACAGTAACGATAAAGACTTGCGCATTTTTAATATCACTTAAATCTGAACTCAATTTTAGACCATTCAAACCTTTTGAATGAAGCACTATTTTCAGATCATCCAGGTTGGCTTCATTGGTTCCATCACGCAGGTTATTTAAAGCGGCTACACGTGTTGCCTTGATATCGTACCCAATTACTTTATATTTCTTTGCAAACTCAATGGCTAAGGGTAACCCGACATAGCCTAAACCGATTACCGCAATTATTTTATCTTCATTCATGATATGATGTTGTGCCGGCAAAGATATAGAAATTAAAAAAATCGCAATCTGCAATATGAACCCATATGGTGAACCCGGCAAAAAATCTTAACTCTGGTATAACCTACGACTTGCTATAGCAACCCTGTTACCTCGACAAGTCGGATTTTTATCCGACCTCTCCCGATGTTGTCAATAAAGATTCTACTCGCTTACCCAACATCAGGTCCAATACTATATGTTATGCTTGCTTTTTTATACCTTCTATTGTTTGCATACTTTCGCTACGATAAGGTTTGGTTCTTTTTGGGCTAAGCCAAAAGGACTAAGCCGCCGCCGATGAGGCGCTGAGAAATACAATCAAATAATACCATTTTCCTGGTTGAGAAGAGGTTTAATCCAATAGTTTTTCAGAGGAAAGATTCTCACAAACCATGAAGCTTATGTCGAAATGACGAAACGGCATATAAATTTTTTCGCTTTAGATTGGTCTGCACTTTGTTATGCGGCCTAGGAGATGATGGAAGGGAAAGCAGTTGAAACTTTTATACAAACATTCCTATACTGATAACCAAACCAGCGGCAAGTCGGATTTTTCATCCGACCTCGTCCGCTGTTGTAATAAAGTTTCGACTCGCTAACCCAACATCAGGTCCAAGCCTTGGGGTTATGCCTGGCTATTTATGCCTTCTATTGTTGGCATACTTTCACTACGCTCAGGTTTGGTCCTTTTTGGGCTAAGCCAAAAGGACTAGGCTGCCGCCGATGAGGCGCAAAAAAATCCATCCAACAATACCATTTTTATTACGAAAGGAGTAAATTTTCAAAGCAAAAGATTTCTCAACCTCATTTATGACATAACGGTATGATCTCAATATACTTTCAAAAAAAAATCCCGACTTTCATCGGGATTCATATTCTATTTAATTAGCTTCAACAGATAACTACCATAACCACTCTTAACAAGTGGCGTGGCAATCGCACGTAATTGTTCGGCAGTAATAAAACCCATCCGATAAGCAATCTCTTCAATACAGCCAATTTTTAATCCCTGGCGTTCCTCAATAATCTGAACGAACTCTCCAGCTTGCATCAGTGAAGCAAAAGTACCAGTATCTAACCAGGCTGTACCACGACTCAACACACCAACTTTTAAAGTCCCTCTTTCAAGGTAAACTTTATTGATATCTGTAATTTCGTATTCGCCACGTGGAGAGGGTTTGATATTTTTAGCGATTTCAACCACTTCGTTATCATAGAAATATAATCCAGGAACCGCGTAATCTGATTTAGGCTTTGTTGGCTTTTCTTCAATAGAGATGGCATTTTTATGCTCATCAAATTCTACTACGCCGTAACGTTCCGGATCAGCAACCTGGTAAGCAAATACAACGCCGCCTTCAGGATCAGCACTGGCTTGTAAAAGTTTCGCCATTCCGTCTCCGTGGAAAATGTTATCGCCTAAAACTAAAGCTACCTTATCTTTCCCAATAAATTCCTCACCAATTACAAAGGCTTGTGCCAAACCATTTGGTTCCGCCTGTACCGCATAAGTAAATTTACATCCGAGCGAACTACCGTCGCCCAATAATTTTTCGAAATTAGGAAGATCGTGAGGCGTCGAAATAATTAAGATTTCTTTAATCCCCGCCAACATCAATGTGGAAAGCGGATAATAAATCATCGGTTTATCATAAACCGGCATCATTTGTTTGCTGCAAGCAAGTGTTAATGGATGTAAACGTGTTCCGCTTCCTCCAGCTAATATTATACCTTTCATTTAGATTTCAGATTTGAGATGTTAGATTTAAGATTGTCAAGATCTATCACCGGTTTTGTCGTTAATTAATTTTCTTTCAGCTTCTCAATACACTGAACTAAGCTATCTCTCCAGTATGGAATAGCCAAACCAAATGTATTTTTAATTTTTGATTTATCCATCACCGAAAATGCAGGACGAATAGCTTTTGTAGGATAAGCTGATCCCGGAATTGGGTTTGCTTTTACCTGGGTAGCACTGATATCGAATATGGCCTGAGCAAAATCAAACCAAGAGGTTACCCCTTCATTGCTATAATGATAAATACCGTATGATGTTGACCCTGATGCAATCACATCAAAGATTGCGTTAGCTAAATCAATGGCATAAGTTGGTGTACCCACCTGATCAGCAATGATATTAAGCTCATCTCTTTCAGCGCCAAGCTTAAGCATGGTCTTCACAAAATTATTGGCATATTCAGAATATAACCAGCTGGTGCGAATAATGAAGTGTTCCTTCAATAAAGCAATAACAGCTTTCTCCCCATCTAATTTAGTTTGGCCATAAACATTTATTGGTTTTGCCTCATCATTTTCCGTTAATAGCTTTACGAGATTGCCTTCAAACACAAAATCTGTAGAAACGTGAACCAAAGTAGCTTTATTTGATGCACAAGCCAGGGCAAGGTTCGCCGCCCCTGTTTCATTCACTGCTTTAGCCAGTTCAACTTCATCTTCTGCTTTATCTACCGCAGTGTAAGCAGCACAGTTGATGACGAAAGCTGGTTGTTCTTTTTGCAACAAAGATTCTATACCTGACTGATCCAAAATATTGGCGTCAGCTTCTGCCGGAAAGACAATATTGGTAATCGCTCTTCGCTCTGCTACGATCTTAAGGCATTGACCCAACTGACCGCCAGCACCAATAATTAATATTTTACCCATGTTGTAATTCAGCAAAAGGTTTTAATAAAAGATCTTTGTCGGAAACAGACGCTTTATCTGCCGGAATTAACCAGTCGATATTCAAATCAGCATCATTATAAATCACACCCGTTTCTGAGGCCTTATTAAAGAAGTTGTCGCATTTATAAAAAAACTCTGCAGTTTCACTTAACACAGAAAAGCCATGCACAAATCCTCTTGGAATGTATAACTGTAATTTATTTTCTGCACTTAATCGCACAGCTATATGTTTGCCATAGGTAGGTGAACCAGGACGGGCATCTACAGCTACATCCAAAACTTCCCCTTTAGTTACACGGACTAACTTTGCTTGCGCAAATGCACCCGTTTGTGCATGCAAACCTCTGATGACACCATAGGAAGAATAGGATTGGTTATCCTGAACAAAATTACCAGTGTGTACGT
>NZ_AJLG01000130.1 GCF_000258495.1 Pedobacter agri PB92 | reverse complement strand
ACGTACACACTTTTCTCCAGGACCAATTACCCTCGGCAGTGTTGCCAAAACCATTAAAGGTTTTTTAACCTGAACTGATTTTTCGGCAAAGCCATAAGCAGCATCTTGTCCGGCAACCACCATGGCCCGAACAGCGCCAATATATTGTGGTAATTTAAATTTGTGTGTTTTACTTTCGCCTTTGCCTATCGTAAATGGTCCCATAAATTTAACCACTGCTTTGAAACGATTTGCTTTGGCAGGGTTTAAGTTTTTATTGATACTTCCATCTCCACCAATGCTTAGGATGCGTTCCAGGTTACCGCCCCAGGCGCCTAATACGTAATCAAACAGATCCCAGGTTTTTACGCCCAAACCTTCTCGGGCATAGAATGCACCATGAGGGTCTGGTGTTTTAAAGCGTGTTAAATCTAATAAGCCTTCATCTACCAAAGCGATGGTATACGTCATCGCCTTGCCGTTTTGCTCAGCAATAGTGATAGAATTTTCCGTCTCAGGCTTGATTTTATCCAACATTTTAATGGTTGGCTTTAAAATCGTTTGAGGGTCTTCGACCGAAATTGGGATCGCACCATACATCCTGATTGGCAAATCGTTAACGGTTTGTGCATGAGGCTGCAACAGCGTAACGTTCGCGAAAACGTTTGGAGCCATTTCTTTTTCTGCCTTAAATTTATATTGTGTTTGCCCAGCCTTAGTATCAACCCAGAAAGTTTTTAAAACCCTGCTTCCGTTTTCAATTGAAATTAACGCTCTTCCATCTTTACCTGTCGGGATGGTTAATGTAATGTCTTCGCCAACCGTAAATTTTTCTTTATTAGCAGTAAATGACAACATAGATGCCTCGGTAGGATTTGCACCTTGCTCACGCTGAGCCCAACCTGGCCAGTCTACATATACTGATTTTCCGGTTACGTGTCCGCCATTTAAATCACGAACAAGGATGAGGTAGCGTCCCCATTCTGGTTCATCAATTCTTAAATTCCAGCTACCTTTACCGTTTGATAAATTAACCTGATGTGTTTCAACCAGTTTATTGTATTGGTTTTGGGTGAAATTTGCATAAGTGTATTGATCATCTTGTTCCCACCACCAACGCCACTGTGTTTTATACACTTCTAACTGAACTGTTTTGCTTCCACTTAACAGTTTTCCATCAGTATTTACATTTACAATTTCGATTTTATGATCTTTTCCGGTTACCAGCCTGCCGCTTAGCTTATCTCCCTTTGCCGGACGAATACCTAAATAGCTGCTGTAAACATGATATGGAATGCTCAGATTATCGATGCTGAAATTACCTCCGGGTTCAAAAACCTTTGTGGTAAAATTTGCTCGCAAAACGCCTGGAGCAGTGTTATTTTCAATGAGGTTGGTATTAATTTGAGCAGTGCCAGCTCCATTTAAAGTTCCTTCGAAAATGGTTTTAACCTGCGACTCAAAATTTACTGTTGGATTATCGAAACTGAAACCCTCGAAACCTTTAAACTTAGTTTCAGTGGTGTTTAAGTTTACATCAACCTTTGCTTTTAAATTTTGTGCCGGCGTACCAAAGAGCCATTTGGCCGATAGGGTAGCAGGTGATGTTCCAGCACTTAGATACGTTCTGTTACCAACGTTAAAATCGATTTTCAAACGGTTTGGCATCACCGTTTCGATTTTTAATGTTTTAGTAAATGTTGCGCCACCGGCTTTTACTTTCGCCATCCAGTTTCCAGTAGGAGCAGTATTTTCTGTTGCCGTTTTGAAACTATAGAATCCGTTTACTGGTCTGCCGTTAATTAACCGTTTATAAAGCTGACCTTTTGGATTATAAAATTCCATGGTGACAGGATAATTTGCAGGAAGCTTTTTCAGCTTATCTTCTAAAATAAAGGATACAAATAAGCTATCGCCTGGTCGCCACACGCCGCGTTCGCCATATATAAAACCCTTAAGTCCACTCTGCACCACATCTCCGCCAACATCGAAACGGCTTAACGGTAAAGAACTACCATCATCTAATTTTAAATAACCTCGTTCGGAACCATTTTTAGCAATCAGTAAAAACGGTTGGCGTTTCAAATCAAATCTGGCAAAACCATCTCCATCTGTTTTGGTGGTAAAGATAATTTGCTTTTGGTAATCCATAAGCTCTAAACTTACACCACTCATGGGTTTTGCGGTAAGTAAATCCGTAGCAACAATCAGCATGCTATTATCGTTGCCGCGTTTCGCAACCAAACCAATATTCGATGCAATTAAATTTCTGCTTGCCCAACGTTGATTGGTGTAAAATGATGGTGTGCAGGGATTATCTTTATCTGACCAGCGATAGTTTTGAGGATAATAATTGTTGTATCGTTGCCAAAAATCATCATCTTCATCAATTTTTTCTCCGTAATAGCCACCTTCTTCATCATAGTAACCTTCTCCATCATCGGTAGCTTTCTCATCATTTGCTTTACAATTGTATGCATTATATTCTTGCCTAAATGCAATCGTTACCCGATACATTGCCCCGGGCTCGGTGCGGATCATCTTATCTAAATCCAATGTAAATCGGTTTTTCTTGTGCAGATTCAAGGCTTTATCCTCATCCAGACGAACTGTTTTCTGCAAAATTGGTTTGGCTACCCTACGCAACTCGTTTGCATCTTTATAACTATTGGTTTGAAAAAACTGAGGAATATTATTTTCGTAGATTTTAATTACAGTAACATCAACAGCCTTTAAATTGATGGCTTCGAAAGGTAAAACCAACTTACCAGAATTTGGCAAAATGGTTCCGCCACCAGCAATAGTAACAGCAGGAAGTTTATCTTCGAAAACCAGATTTGCAGTTTTTCCTCCTAATAAAGTTTTTCCGTTAATATTTTCTATTCCGCTGTTCACGTTTAAAGTATAGTCGCCCTTTAATTCTTCGGCTGCGTAAACTTTTACCTGGCTGGCGTCGATGGTATAACGTAAATCGCTCAGGTTGCCTAATGAAATCATTCCAGTTAAATCCTGCCCAACTCCAATAGGCTCCGAAAATTGCACTAAAGCATAATCTTCTTCACCCTGGATGGCCTTCATATCCAGAATTTCAAATTTATTTAAAGCAGGAATTCTGACTTCTTCTTCACCTTTTTGTTCAGCATCGATGGCATCACCATCCCAATCTATTTTTAAAGTCTGGTCAGCGCCTTTCTTTTTTATACTATCTATGGTAAATTTGGAGATGTTTTTTGCAGGGTCATGTTGCCATTTAATTTTTAATTTCTGGTCGAAATCAAGCTCGATTATCTTTTCAATTTTTGAGGTTTCCTCTACATCCGCGGTAGCTACTTCTCCAGTGAGTTTCATATAATCAAGGGAAGTATTGTTTTGAGAAACCAGGCCATTTTGAGAAAGCATAACGCCGGGTGTAATTACTTTAAATTCAAAGTCAAAATCCTCCAAACCTTTTTCTGTAGCAGAAACTTCTGATAATTTGAAAGATGCTTCATATTCCTTACCGGATTTCAAATTCTCGTCAGGTCGAAATTCTACTGTTTGTGGATCTATCCAATAAGTTTTTCCTGAGATAGAAGGCGAAAAATCGAAGAGGTCGCGAGAATCAGGTTTACCTAAATCCTGCATTCCGGTAGCGGCGTTAGCTAGATGCACACGGATGTAACTCTTTTTTGAGATTGTGCCAGAAGTGTAGGCCTCGATATATTTCGCATAAGCCTGATTATCTTCATTCGATTTTTTCTTTCGATTGAAATAAAAAAACAATAAAGCTGCGATCGAAGCCGCTAATAAACCGATAAAAATAAATTTCTTTTTGGATGATGATTTGTAGGTAGAGGGTTGTTCCATTTTTGAAATTCTGATTAGATGTGATTCAAAATAAACTAAAAATCCCGTTAAAATAAACTATGTTGAAAATTAGCCTGTTGTGGGGATTTTGATTTATAATACTAAACCTATTGATTTTCTAATGGATATTTTGCGTTAATGTATATCTGTTTATAGTTTCCTTTTTTTTGCCGGTTTTTATCTATTATTTGTATTTGGCAGGGAAGTGATGCTGATCAAAAATAGCCCAATGAGCAGGTTTTATATTTGTTCCTTTGCAATGATTTGGATAAGTTTACAGATCAATCCCAATTCAACCAGATATGATTAAGAAACTATTGATTTTTTCAAGCCTGATTTTAACAGTTAATATTGGTTTTGCGCAACAGACAGATGTAGCGGAAGCAGTAAACCGGCTAACTAAGCTGATGATCTCTCCGGATAGTTTAGCGCTGAACAAGTTGGTATTGAATGATTTGAGTTATGGGCACTCGAGTGGTAAAGTAGAAACCAAGCAGGAGTTTATGCATGCATTGCTTTCTGGCGCTTCAGATTTTGTTGATATCAACTTAACTGATCAAAAGATCATCGTTCAAAATAAAACAGCTTTGGTGCGCCACACCTTAAATGCAAAAACGAATGATAAGAATATTCCTGGGACTGTAAAGTTACATGTTTTGCTTATTTGGAGTAAGGAAAAAGCTGGATGGAAGTTGTTGGGAAGACAGGCGGTTAAAGTGCTTTAATTGTGTTGTACTTTTTGTATTCTACGTTTCCAAACTTATACACTACTTTATCATAACTCCAGGCCGGTTAACCAATGGAATTTTTATCAAATTGGAGTCAATAATGCTTTCAGGAAGGAAGATGAATTTTTTATCATAAATGGTAGAACCAATATAATAGCTTAACCAGTATTCATTTGTTAGGCCGAAAACTTCAGGGTCAATAGCCTCAACGCCCTTAAAGTCATTGGCTTCCATATCGCCAATGAAATGTCTTAAAACAGATGTTTTAACTTGTTTGCCATCTTTCTCGCCATAACCTTTAGAACTAATTAAAACGTTTGTAATTGGCTCATTTTTTAGGTTGACAAGGTAAACCGTCCAGTTTTTCACTTCAGGAGTTTCACTCATGAGCACAACGGCCATTGCGATATCTTCTACGGTATTTTCTGGTAAATCTGCTTTCATTTTGACAGGGATAAAGGAGCAAAAAATAAGGATGATGAATTTCGATTATTAAAAAATAAACCTTAAATCCTTATTATTTGTTCAAAATTACTTCTTCTTCGCTACAGCCTTTTTCGCTGCCGGTGCTTTCTTTTTTGCAGGCGCTTTTTTTCTTTGTTTCAAAAGCATTTGGCACTTGCTCAACAATCATCTTTTTGATTACTTCCAAATCAACATCAGCCAACTCTTCAGCGGTATATTTTTGCTTTGTTACCTCGTTATTTCTTAACTTCAGCATCAATTTACCGAAACGAATAAAAGGTCCCCAACGGCCATTTTCAATTGAAATTTTTTCCGCATCCCAAACTTTAATGAATCGGTTAGCTTCTTTCTCCACTTTTTTACCAATCAAAGTCTCAATATCTGATTGTGTCAAATTGTCGAAATCGTAACCCTTTGCCGGGATATTTATAAATAAATCGTTCCATTTAATAAACGGACCGAAACGTCCTTTTCCTTTCGTTACACCCAAACCTTCGTAATAGGCAATAGGCGCATCCGCATCCATTTTCTCTTGTATAATCTGAACAGCCCGTTCATAAGTTACCGAAAGTGGCTCTTCATTTTTAGGAAGTGAGATAAAGGCTTCTCCCCATTTCACATACGGGCCAAACCGGCCCACGCCAACCATTACTTCTTTGCCTTCAAAATCTGGCAGTAACATCGGCAGCTTGAACAGTTGCAATGCATCATCTAACTGAATGGTAGCAACTGATTGATTACGCATTAAACTTGCATAACGCGGTTTTTCTTCCTCATCGAGCTCACCAATTTGAACCAGCGGACCGAATTTACCAACTTTTGTATATACGTTTTTACCAGAAGCAGGGTCAACACCGAGCAAACGTTCGCCAGTAGCACGTTCCGCAGTTTCAAGAGTTGTTTCTACCTCGGTGTGGAAAGGGCTATAAAACGAGTGTAGCATTTTAGTCCACTCTTGCAAACCTTGCGCAATCTCATCAAATTCTTTTTCCACCTTCGCAGTGAAATTAAAGTCAACAATTCCTTTAAAATGTTCAACCAGGAAATCATTTACCACTTCGCCGATATCTGTTGGGAAAAGTTTTTGCTTTTCAGCACCTGTAATTTCTGATTTTGTATTTTTTGTAACCTTTCCATCAGCTAAAATGATCGCTGTAAATTGGCGTTGTTTACCATCTCTATCTTCCTTAACAACATAGCCACGATTTTGAACCGTAGAAATGGTTGGGGCATAAGTAGATGGACGTCCAATGCCCAGTTCTTCTAATTTTTTAACTAAGCTGGCTTCTGTATATCTTGCTGGCGGACGAGAGTAGCGCTCTGTAGCCTGCATTTCTTTTAAAATTAATTCTTGTCCCTTGGCTAATGGAGGTAAAATCGAACCGCCTTCTTTTTCATCACCTTCTTCATCATCAGTAGATTCTAAATAGACCTTTAAAAAACCGTCAAATTTTAATACTTCACCTTCAGCAACTAAATATTCTTTTCGTGTTGAAGCGGTAATCTGTGCGGTTGTTTTTTCAAATAGAGCCTCGCTCATTTGTGAGGCAATTGAACGTTTCCAGATCAGGTCATATAAACGTCTTTCTGAAATATCCCCGTCAACCGTGTGGCGATCAAAATAAGTAGGGCGGATGGCCTCGTGAGCCTCCTGGGCACCAGCCGATTTTGTTCTATAAACCCTCTGTTGGTGATATTTCTCTCCGTAGGCTGATTTGATTTCGGCAGCAGCAGCAGTTAAAGCGGTTTCCGATAAGTTTACCGAATCGGTTCTCATATAGGTAATTTTACCGGCTTCGTATAAGCGTTGTGCAACCTGCATGGTTCTCGCCACCGGAAAACCTAATTTCCTTGAGGCTTCCTGTTGCAAGGTAGAAGTGGTAAAGGGTGCCGCCGGATTGCGTTTCGCAGGTTTGGTTTCTAAACTGGTGATGTCAAACTTGGCATTTGAACAATCCTGTAAAAATTTCTCGGCATCAGCTTCGCTTTCAAAACGATGAGGCAATTCTGCTTTTACAATCTCTTTACCTTTACCTGTAGAAAATTGTGCCGTGATTTTATAGGCAGCAGCTGCATTAAAGTTTTGTACTTCTCTTTCTCTATCAACAATTAAGCGCACTGCAACAGATTGTACACGACCAGCAGAAAGCGATGGTTTAACTTTTTTCCACAATACGGGTGAAAGTTCAAAACCCACTAACCGATCTAAAACCCGGCGAGCCTGTTGTGCATTAACCAGGTTGTAATCAATACTTCGTGGACTATCAATCGCCTTTAATATGGCAGGTTTCGTAATTTCATGAAAAACAATACGTTTGGTTTTCTCTTGTTTTAAGCCAAGCGTCTCAAACAAATGCCAGGAAATGGCTTCTCCCTCACGGTCCTCATCGGATGCTAGCCAAACCATTTCGGCTTCCTTTGCAAGTTTTTTAATTCAGCTACAAGCGCCTTTTTATCTGCCGGAACTTCGTATTTCTGTGCGAAATCATTCGCAATATCAATCGCCATATCGCCTTTAGCCAAATCCCGAATATGGCCATAGCTCGATTTCACAAGGAAATCTTTGCCTAGATAGCCTTCTATAGTTTTAGCTTTTGCGGGTGACTCTACGATTAATAAATTTTTGGCCATGAAATAACGATTTTGTGCAAATAAAGCTATAATTAAAGTATAAAACCAAACGTGAACAGAATTTTATACAAATTTTTTTTCAAAATCTCGTCAAATTCGATGCGGTTTTGATGCCTTAATCTACATTTTTTATAGTTCTTAAATTTTTGGAAAGCAATTTCAATGGTTTTAATTTCAGGCTTTGTCCCGCCCTATGTTTCAAATCCTCAACCTCGTACCTCGGTTTCCGGGTTTTTCACTCGGTCGGGTTTAGGTGGCCAGTGTAGTTAGGTTACAACAGCTGCAGGGCTTCTACCTATATAACCAATAAAAACGAAAACGCTTATTCGTTGCAAGTTCGAATAACTGCTTTTGAAAAACTGCATGAGGTAAACTAAACCCGATTGTACGGATGCCATTTTTCATGGCAGGAGGGAAAGCGGGACTATGATTGCCGATGCAGATATTGCGTTCGTTTCCTAATATCAATACTTTAATGAGCTATTCATCATTTTAGCATTTAATTTACAATCAAAAACCTGTGGAGAAAACTATTTGTGCATATATTCGTATATAAAAAGAAAAAACAATGATCAGCACAATTTTAATTCTATTAAATTTTTTGATGCCTACGCCGCCAAAAAATGTTTACGATTTTAGCTTTAAAACTATCGATGGTAAAGAGGTAAAACTTTCGAAGTTTAAAGGGAAGAAAATTTTAATCGTTAATACTGCCTCTAAGTGTGGCTACACGCCGCAGTATGAAGATTTGGAGAAACTTCAAAAACAATACGGCAAAAAGGTAGTGTTAATCGGGTTTCCAGCCGGAAATTTCGGCGGGCAGGAGTTTTCTACTAATGCAGAGATTAAGGAATTTTGCACAGGAAAGTACAACGTATCTTTTTTATTAGCAGAAAAAAGCAGCGTTAAAGGTGATGATATCAGTCCTTTATTTAAATACTTAACTTCGCAAACCAATACCGAAGAACAAGGTGATATTAAATGGAACTTTGAAAAGTTTTTAATTGACGAAAAAGGGGAGTTGGTGCATCGCTTTCGCTCAAAAACAAAGCCGATGGATGAAGCAATTGTAAAGAATCTATAAATAGGCTGGAAGATGCGAGATGTAAAATGGAATAATTTTCTCTTGCATTTTCAGAAGCAAAAAAGGTAAGATGAATTGGATTTATTTTCAATTCATTTTTACCTTTTTTTTTTAAAATTGAGATTTCGTGGGTATGGATGCCTTAGATTTTTTAAATCCTGTCATTCAATTTACATCTTCTTTTTCACGTCTTCAGTTAGTTTTTTCTAACACAGTTTTCCAAACCACAGCGCTTAAAACTGCACCAACAACCGGCGCTACGGCAAACAGCCAGATTTGTTTGATGGCTTCGCCGCCTGCTAAAACCGCAGGACCTATACTACGTGCCGGGTTCACAGAGACACCTGTAATTTTAATTCCAACAATATGGATCAGTACCAATGAAAGGCCAATGGCTAAACCAGCGAAACCACCGTTGATGTTTTTTGTTGAGGTAGCACCAAAAATTACCAGTAGGAAGATAAATGTAAAAACTGCTTCAGCAACAAAAGCTGCAGTAGAATTGTATTCTGCTAAGTAACCTTTGCCCCAGCCGTTAGAGCCTAAAGCCCATTCTTTCATCTCGAAGTTTTCCTGGTTACTTACGATTAAATAAAGTAAGCCCGCTCCTGCAATTGCACCTAAAACCTGAGCAACAACATAATAAGCTGCCTCGCCAGCTTTCATTCTTCCGGCCACAACCATACCAATTGAAATTGCAGGGTTAATATGGCAACCCGAAATGTGACCTATTGCATAAGCCATTGCCACAACAGATAAACCAAAGGCAAAAGAAATTCCTAATAACCCCACACCGGTTGTACCATTGTCACCGGCAATTACTGCGCTACCGCAACCCATTAAAACTAATACTAACGTGCCCAGAAATTCGGCACTGAATTTTGAGAATTTACTCGTCTCCATGTTATTTTTTATTAAAGATTAAAAAACAATAGGGGGAGATTTGCTGCAAATGTAAATGAAATATTACAATTTAAAAAGTCGGTATTTATTAACAGGAAACTGTTCAGCTCGAAATTTGATGGAAAAAGAAAGGGGCTTAAACCTTAAGCCCCAAATAAACCAAACAAACTATTTATGAAGTAATTATATAACCAACATCTTCAAAAAATGTTTGAAAATATTTTACCGTTTAGCAATTTTCTTAATAATATATATCTAGAAGAGGTTTAATTGATCTGGCTGATACGATGCAGGATCGAACTGATAAGTAGGGATTGCTGTGCTACTTTTACTTACATAGAACACCTCGGTCTCCTGGTATCGCGAAGCTACTTTAACAAAAGTATCGCCGGCTACATTTTTAAAAATACTTTCAACTAAGTCAGGGTCATTATTATCTTTCGATAAATGACTCAGCAACAAATGACTCATAAATGCAGGTTTGTGATTTTGGAAAAGTTCCAAAGCCTGTGTATTACTCAAATGCCCGTGTCCGCTGGTTATTCTTCTTTTTAAAAAGTAGGGGTAATTGCCACTGGCTAACATTTGTGCGCAATAATTTGCCTCTAAAAATGCAGCGTGGCAGGTTTTGAATTGGTTGATTAACCGGTCGCAAACCGAACCAATATCTGTAAAAACACCTACTTTAACGTTATTGCATTCAACCGTAAAACTATAAGGATCTGCAGCATCATGGAATTTAGAAAAAGCAAAAATGTTAAGACTTCCTATTTTGATTTGCTGTGAGTGCGAGATCGGAAAAATGTTTTCTTCGTTTAATATGAGTCTGCTGCTTTTGTAAGTTGGTGTGCTAATGTAAACCGGTAAGCCATGTTTCTTTGCAAAAACACTCAAACCCTTAATATGATCGCTGTGTTCATGAGAAATGAAAATCGCTTTGATTTTATCGATCGATAATCCTAATCGGTTAATTCTCAGTTCAACTTCTTTGCAAGTTAATCCAACATCAATTAAAACCGCCTCGTCTTCATTGCCAACATAGTAACAGTTACCGTTACTTCCCGAGTTTATTGATGTAAAATATAATGCCATTTTGAAACCGCAAGTTACGGCTAATTTGCATAATGATAAAGTAAATTAAACCTTAGTACCGTTATATTCCACCAACCGCGAAAGTAAAGGCAGAAATGCCTGAATGAGTGCAATCTCTTCTGCTGAGAATATTTTTTCCATCGTTTGTACGAGCCATTCTTCTTTGATTTTTCTACTGGCTATAATATGTTTTTCTCCAAGTTTAGTTAAGCTGATAAAAACTTTTCTCTTGTCGTCTTCACTCGGTTGTCGCTCAACACATTTTGCCTCAACTAACCGATTGATGATTTGAGAAATTGCCTGTTTGGAAACCCGCTCCATTTCAGCCAGTTCAGTGGAAAGTAACATGCCATGCTGTTCTAATAATGACATCGTGAGTAATTCTGCGTTGCTAAATTCAGAGCTCACATTCTGTTTTCGCAACTGCCGGGTAAGGCGTGTTACGGTACTTCTTAATTTTGCAGCAATTTCCTGAGTTGGTGTTGGCATTTCTTTAGTAAATAAACTTTACAAATATAATGTTATTTTAATTCAAAAGTATCTACTTGTTTGCCAGTATACTTAAATTTGTGAGTTTAAAATGATAAATTTTATGATTATTAGCTTTATCAAGTCAAACAAAGTTTATACTTTTGTAAAGTTACTTTACTATTTTTGATATGACAATTTTTCGTTCACTCAGACATTATAATTATCGATTATTTTTTTCAGGTCAGGCTATTTCGTTAGTTGGTACATGGATGCAGCGTGTTGCAATTAGCTGGCTAGTTTACCGGTTAACGGGTTCTGCTTTTTTGCTCGGACTCGTAACTTTCTTAAGTTTAATTCCATCATTGGTTCTGGCGCCCTATGCCGGCAGTTATGTAGACAGGCATAATAAGTACAAGATATTGATTATTACACAAGTGATTTTGATGTTGCAGGCCGGTGCTTTAGCTTTAATGATTTGGTTTAAGGTTTATGATATATTTTGGATTGCTGCACTTTCATTGGTGCAAGGTTTGGTGAACGCATTTGATGTAACGGCCAGGCAGTCGCTGATGGTTAATTTAATTGATGATAAGGAAGATTTACCGAATGCCATTGCTTTGAATTCATCTGTTTTTAACGCTGCAAGATTAGTAGGGCCAGCATTGGCAGGAGTAATTTTGAGTACTTTGGGCGAGGATATCTGTTTTCTGATCAACTTCCTTAGTTTTATTGCAGTGCTTGGTTGTATGGTGATGATGAAATTAAAATTAACAGCACATGCAAAATCAAAAGAAAATATCTGGATTGACCTTAAAAAGGGCTATGATTATTTGAAAGCATCTCCAGATCTGGCATCAATGATTTTAATGATGGCTGCATCGAGTCTTCTGGTGATTCCCTTTACCACTTTATTGCCTGTTTTTGCTAAAGATGTTTTTAACGGAACGGCTACAACGTTTAGTTGGTTTGAAAGTGCTGCCGGTTTTGGAGCGTTTTTCGGAGCGATTTATATGGCAACTTTAAAAGTGAAACAAAATCTGCAAAAGATAGTGATGGTTTCAGGGGTACTTTTGGCGGTTTCTGTAGTGGCATTGGCCATTAGTCCATCGCTAATTTTGGCTTTAATTTGTACAGGTTTGGCAGCACTTGGTTTAATGGCGCAAACGTCATCTATCAATACTTATTTACAAACACATGCTGATGATGTAATGCGAGGAAGAACCCTAAGTTATTATATTATGGCTTATCAAGGGGTTTTGCCTCTTGGGAGTTTGCTTATGGGTTATCTGGCCCATCAGTTTGGTACACAAACAGTGGTGGCCTTTGAAGGAATCGCAGGTTTGCTTATTGTTGGAGCTTTCGTTTATAATGAAAAGCACCGTAATGAGATCAGAAGAAATACGATTTCATTAACCTAATGAACCACCAACTTGCAATCAACCATTACTTTTTGGTAGTTCTGAATTTCAATGTCATCATTAATCAGCTGCAATAACAGTCTCATTGCATTTTCTCCCACAGATTCAGGGTTTTCTTCAACCGATGCTATCGGAGGAAAATCCAGATAGCTGATTAACGAAGTGTTACCAAAACCGATACACTCGATTTTATCAAAGTTGGGGTATTCAACTGATTTCAAATACTTAATGGCATCAAATAATATGGGCTCCTTAAAAGCAACCAGTGCTGTTGGCGTGTTTTCTGAACTTTTAAAAAGGCTTTGAATGGCAGTAATGGTATTTTCCCTATCAAAATCAGTATAGGCTACCAGATCAGATGAAAATGAAACGTCATTATCTTTCAAAGCGTTAATGTAGCCGTTAAACCGATCATGCGTGAAACTGATCATTTTCGGTCCACCCAAATACGCAATTTTTTGATGGCCTCTGTCAATTAAAAATTGTGTTGCCTCATAGCATCCCTGAAACGTATTGCCTAAAACCTTATGACAGTTCAAATTGAAACTTGGATTTCTGGTATAATAAACAACAGGTGTGCCCATGTTTTCAAACTGATCAAAATGGGAAAAATTTTGAGTTTGCTTCGATATGGCTACGATCAACCCGTCAACACGACTTTTGAGCAGTCTGTTTGCAGATTGAATTTCCTTTTCCAAATCATCATGGGTTTGACTGATGATGATATTGTATCCATTTTCAGTGGCGAATTGCTCAACCCCGTAAATGCTCCTCGTAAAAAAAATGATCAAGCAGATTTGGTAGAATAACCCCTATAATCCGCGATTTCCGTTCTTTTAGGTTTATGGCCGATTTATTTGGGGTAAAATGTAACTCCTTCGCCATTTCCTGAACACGTTTTTTAGTGTACTCATTTATGGTTGGGTAATTATTCAGCGCTTTTGACACTGTTGAAACTGACATCTTCAGCTTTTCAGCGAGAAATTTCAATGTTATAGGAGTATTTTGCTTCATCTTGTCCAATCGCTATTGCATAGATAAGGAAAATTTCTCAATTATTTCAAACGTTTGAAATGTCTACGCGACTGGATTTATTGCCCTCTCACTATAGAATCAAGGT
>NZ_AJLG01000129.1 GCF_000258495.1 Pedobacter agri PB92 | reverse complement strand
TATATGGAATTGCAGGTTCTTACGCATCATTAAACAAATCTGATTATTATGACTATAAAACTGAATTTGCATGTGCCGTTAATATTTGTGATGTGCTTGTTAATCCATTTTTTGATATTATTTTCAAATGTTTCCTTTGCGCAAGCTGGCAGAGCTCATCCCAAAGAAAAGGATTTAGTAACGACCATTTCACGATTTCTCGGCAGAAACTCTAGTTTAAACAAATTAAGTTTAGAAGATCCTTACTTTGCCTTTAATCTGAAGATTAAAATTATAAAACGAAACAATAAATCTTTAGTTACCAATGTTGAATTTTCTAATTCAATTGGACTGCAAGTTTTTCCAACAGTTCAGGAGCTAAAGAAATTAGATTACTACAGCTTAATAAAGGAAACGACTAAATCGACACTTATCATCCCGATTCTAATCCTGAATAATCCTTCTGATAGTAAAAACCCAAGGGATATGATTACTGGCATGACAAAAAATTCACTTATAGGTATGACATCAGATTTATTCTATCCTAACCTCCTACAAAAGCATGTAACCCTTTTCCCAGTTTTCATAGTAAATCGATTGGATATTCCTTAAATAACCAAATATATAACTCTCGGTGATGGCTTTTCTGAATACGTTTCCCACAGGCAGCAACAATGAATAATGGTAACGAGCGTTCAATTTTTGTTGTTGTGATAAGCAGAGTACTTGAATAATCAATCTATATTAGCCTAAAAACTTCTAATCTTCGTTTTTTGAGATGAATGTACTTATTGCTAACAATACAGTACATAAAATCAACCTCTTTTAATAATTAATGTCTTGAATACGCAACTTAATCGAAGGAAGATACGTCTTATAAAAAAAGATACAAATGCTAATCAAAATCACAATAACATTTTTATTAATTATAAATTTCATTTCAGTGTATTCTCGGAATCGAAATGATTGTGATTGTACAATAGCCGTAAATGAAATAGTATCCGATATCGAAAGCAACTATCCGGGTTTTAGCTCTAAAGTAAATGTTGGCAAAAAGAGTTACTACAAAAAGTTGAAAAATAAGGTCATCACACAAGCAATGACTACTACTAATCGTGAAAGTTGCTTTTATATAATAGAGAAGTATATCCATTTCTTTAAGGATAATCACATTATTTTTAGTGACCGAAAAACATCACCCTCACAACATTCATTTTCCGGAAGAACAATTAAGAAAACGTCCGGACAACTCATTGGCAACTGGCGCAGAAATAGTGATTCGCTGTTGGTTAGTATTGTAAAAGGCTCGGATAATAAGTATGAAGGATACATCTTGAAACCGAACGGTAGATTAGGGGAAGTTTATTTTGAACTTATCGGAAATGATCATGAATTTAGAATTAGGAACTATAATACGCCTTTAACCACAGATTTACTTCGAGGGCGAAGGCTTAAAAACCTCCTGATCGAACCAAACGGTATTTGGCAAAAAATGGATAATGAGGAAAGTTACAAAGAAGTTAAAACATCGACCTATTCTGTCAATAAAAAATTTATTTACAATCAGGTAAAGGAATATATTTACTATCTAGGGATACCATCATTTAATATAGACGCCAGAAGTTTTGATTCGATTATAGTAAATCAGATTATCCCGCAATTAGAAAAAAATAAAATTACACACCTGATTATCGATCTTCGGAACAATGTTGGAGGAAATAGTTCATTTTTATCATTAATGAGGTTTGCATATGAAAGACCATTTTCTATTCCAGGCGATTTTCTGTTCGCTTCCCCAAAACTTATTCAAAATTACGAAATATCCACGAACTCAACTAGGCGGGCTATCCTTCCTAAATTAAGAGCTAACCTAGGTGGATTCGTACAAAGAGACTCACTTAGAATTATGCTTAAGGAAAATTATCGATATCCAAAAACAATCAGCATAATAGTAAATGAAAATTCTGCCAGCAGTTCTGAGTATTTTTTGATACTCGCAAAACATAGCACAAAAGTTAAACTGTATGGAAGACATACTGCAGGGACACTCGATTATAGCGAATTATTGGAGCCTGAAAAACTTTCCTGTGAAGGTTATTCCCTTATGCGACCAACTACAAAATCATATTGGACAGATAGCAGTCCAATAGATAATAAGGGAATTTTGCCAGATATTGATTTAAGCTTTTATCCTGATAACGAATGGGTAGATATTATCCTAGATAAACTTAAATAATAGGGCTATATAACAAACTGTTTCACCATAAATATAGATGCCTCAAATTAAGGTACTCCATTATCTTCGTTTTATGAGACAAATGCAAAGTTTAGAATCCTTGGCCTATCAAAAGAATTAGTTAATTCCCAGGTCTTTTGTAAATGAACTGCTTAAGAAAACTTCAAAAGGGTTTAGCCCGATTTTCTCTATTGTAATCCCCATAACAGCAACCATAACTTCATATTTGCTTTGCAAATTATTTCTGTCAATAATTTTTTCGTAATTGACTGCAGCGATAAGATCTATGAACCTGTCTATGGTTGTTGGTTCTATAAAATCCTTTTGTGGAAATATTCGGTCGATAAATGTTTCAAATGCTCCAGTTGTTAAAGGGTCTGGCATTTCCAATTTTGTTACCACAGAAATCCTTTTCCAAATGTCGTAATCTTTTGCTGATATTTGCTGAAATATAGTTTCATTGGGGGCCGTTGAAAGGTTAATCCCCAGTTCAACAATGGAATTTTTAAATTCATCTAAAAGCTTTCTTTTTGTGTCAATTGGCTGGGTAGAATATTTTACTTGGCTTGAAATATATTCTACAGCTTCTTGAACAGTTGACATTCTTGAAGCCTCTCTGTCGGGAATTTCAATTTTGAAATACCTTTCCCATTCCCAAACTAGTTCTACGCTATCAAGTCCCATATTGTCTATAATTCTTTTGGTTAAATGCTTGTTTTTCAAGATGACTTTTAATTTGGATTGAAATTAACTATGAATAGAATTGTGATTTGTTTTATCTGTTTCCAATCCAAATTGTTCCTTGTGGAAATGCATTGAAAGTTCTTTCAATACCATTTTCTGTTAAAGTAAATTTAAGGTGTGTTTTTTTAAGTTTTTTACCAAGCCACTTTTTTGTTTCAATGTAATCCTTTAGGTTACGATAATCTTCGGGCTTACCTAAGTAATCATCTTCTAAAGTCATTTTATGTTTAAAAGATTTCCATTGGTATTGCTTTAATCTTTCTTCTAATTCGCCATAACTTTTATATTCAAATACTTTCGGATGATTCGATTGGTGGAAAGTATTATCATAAAAGTGCAGCTTATCATCGATTGGACAAACGACCTGCGATTTGGAAAGATAAGGTTCAAATAACCAAACCTTTCGGTAAAAATCTTTGGCGAACGAATCTAGTTCAGTTTTCCAAGATTCATAGATATCGAGTAACCCGCGATAATTTTTCTTCTATTTTTTCTCCTCGGCTTGGGAACTGTGCTGTTTATAATGGCAATATCGCACCAAGGGTGCACGAGAACTTCACAATAATCCCGTTGGTTTCGGAGAACTAGTTTTTATTGTAGATCAAATTGGCATGTATCCAATCTTCAATATTCTTTGACCTTCTTTTCTGACCTCTAATTTTTTGGACTTTCATTATGCTGAGACTTTGATTGCATTATAGTTCGTTTTTTGAGATACAACTTAGCCGATATAAATCACTGCATGCAATAAATGAAAGCAGCCTACCAAATAAAGAAATAAGTTATAAAGTAATCCTATTCTATTTGCTGATAGTTTCGGCACCTTTGTTGACTTAAGGTTGATTATAACGTTTTACAGGTTTAACAACTTGAGGAATTACTTGCCGAAACTATGTCGCCTAACACGAAATTTAGTAACAAGCGCTGATGAAATTAATAGCACTTGCCCAGTAATTTTTTAAACCTACTATTATAAGGTTTATTTATTTTTCTTTTATATCAGTTAACAAATTGGTTAGTTCCTCAACTCGCTTTTTCGCAATTTCTAAGCCTTCTTCAAGAATTTTTTCTGCATTTGCTTTATTATCCATTACAGCCCATTCAAAGTTTCCTTGTTCAACATATAAATTTAGATTATCCTTTTGTATTTTAAGTAAACTATTGAAAAGAAGTCTTATATCTTCTAATTCATATTGTTTTATAATTTCTTTCTCATTATCTAGTTGGAGTAGCAGAAGATAATAATAGCCTAAAGATGAATTGAAATCGTGTTTCAAAAGGTTTTCGGCAAACCTTTTAATTATATCATCTGAATTATCTTCGGAAAGCTTAAGGTCAGTTAGTGATCGATTGATTTCTTCATTTTTCTTGATGAAAGCGTAAATAATTTCTTTAACGTTCATTGATAGATTTTAGTTATTGTTCAATTGGTAAAATGTCTTATAACCTATATTAAGCGAATATTCGTCCCCAAAAAACTTCCCTAAGCATTCCGATTGTTCTAATATAGGAGGAAGTTTTAATTTATAAGCTTTCCACTACTCAATATCTAATTATTGATATTTTGCAGCAATAGCTATTTCATTGTGATAATTTTTGTTCATTAGCCAAAATATTGAAAACAGAAAAGCCTTTGCAAATTACTGTAGCATTCATGACTTTCCTAAACAGCGTGGTCTTTTGTAAACAGTCTACCAATTGACAACAGAAAGAAAATAACAAGTTTGGGTGATTCGTTCGTTTTTTGAGACAAAAGGAACTAAGATTAATCTACAAATTTTTTCATAAGCCCTTTTTCATGATATTGAAATTTGTAGATAGATTTTACTGTTTCCCTTTGGGAGATGAAAAATATTGTTGTAATTATTGTACTATAAATTTACTTTAATTTTTTTATTACTCAATATCTTATCATTCAACATGATTTTGTACAAAAAAAAGCAGGAAAAACTCAATTTTCCTGCTTCCAAAACCTCAATCTAATTCTAATCTCAATACTACGGGCAATTTACAGCCCGGTTATAATCAGCCTCGGTAAAAGTGTATGTGAATTTGTAATGACCCTCATTAATTTTTTCGATTTTATAACTATTTACATTAATTAGCGTATGTTCGCTTGTTTCCGTCGATATAAAACATTTGTCTCCAATTTTTATGGTAACAGGTATTCTGTTTTCTTCAGTTAAATTAATAGGTAGTCCAAAATTATAGCTGTCTGGTGAGATACTTTCAGGCCCAATACCTCTTACCTCAAAAAAGTATTCTCCTCCATTAGCTTCAATTGCGAATTTTTTCTTAGGGTAGTCCATTACTATTTTCTTGCTGGTTGAATTTAAATAATGAAATTCAGCATATTGCGCATAATCAACTCTTTTCTTGCAAGAAAAGCTAAATAATGTTAAGCTAAAAACCCCAAGCACTAAATAGCGCATCCAAATTGTTTTCTGTATTATTATCATAGTTATTCCTAATATTGTTTTTCCAATCCGTACCATTAGCAGCACCATTTAGCGCATCTTGTATTTGTGTAATGTTATAAGCGTAAACCAGATCTCTATAATCTCCAAAACCATTATTGCTTGTATCATAATTGAAATCAATCATATCAATTACCACATTAGTGTATTTCGGTAAAAAAACTGTACCACCACTATAACCTGGGTATTCCATTCTCGTTAAAAACCATTCAGCGCCTCTGGCCCAAGATTCCGCCATCATATTTGTAGCTAAATCATCGTTGTTATAATGACTGTGATCTATCTTCCAGTGTACTGCATGAGCTAGCTCATGAATTGTTGTCGCATAGGTCGCTCTTGTATCAGCATATGATGGATGATAAATGTGAATGAATTCACCCCAGTTAAGTATTCTCCTTTGTGGTACTGCATTTCCTCCAGAAGTTGGAGTATCTGGATCTGGATAATCTTTCGCCCTTAATTTCATTTGTGTATGCCAAAATGCATTTTCCGGAGGTCTTTGCAAGCCTTGTATATCCTTATAATAATAATGGTACGCAGCTCTAAAGATGGTACTACAAAACTTATCATACGCATCAAATTGCACATCCCAAGCAGCTTCAATTTTTGGACCACTAATCTCTCTGGTGGTACCAAGACCATTGGTTCCATCTGTTACTTGAAATTCGTAACGTTCAAAATCTAGCCAATAATTCGCTGGGCGTGTAAACCACCCATCAACAGCGTAATACCCATCCGCATCAGTAAAGCCATTGTATGTGGTAAACCAACGGCGGGCCCTAACACGTATACCTTCCACTCCTATAATGCCTTTAAGGTCGTCATTTACAGTAATGCGGCCATGAGGTCGCCAATTTTCACCATTGCGATATGGGTCATTTGGTGGGTAAGGGCCTCCGCCACCTTCGCAATAATCATATTCTTCAAGCACCTCTTCATCAATTGGTTCCCCTTCACCTCCGCCTCCAACTTCGCCACCTCCGCATTCGGCAGACCGAGCCAATTCTCCCGTTTCTACAGAGTATGAAGAATTTCCATCGGCTGTAACTATTACCCTGTTGCCAGGTTTACTCTCATTGGGTATATAAAGGTCTTCAAGTTTTTGGTAAGGCACATCTGGTAACCTGTATGCCACAGGTACCGCTGCATATTGGTAGGTAGGTACTCCTGGTGATACTGATGGATCATGATAACTTCCTTTGTATTGGGTTTGTTCATTATCAAGGGGAAAAGGATAGATGGTTAAAGTGCTATCGACTTTCAATTTATCCATATCGGCTTGATTCCTGGGAATAAATTTAATGTAGTAATGGGTTGCGGTAATGCCTTGTTCGGCAATCTTTAAGCTTTCATTAAGTGTCATTTGCTTATTAATGCCAACGCCATCTTTTGTGCTTAAAATCATTTTTCCTTTTACATAACCTAATTTGTTATTGCGGCTAAGCTGAGCATCGCCTGCAAGAAGACCTGCCAAAGCCTTACGCATATTGGTAACTGAGTAAGGATTGTAACTTTTATTGGTTGTGGTTAGGGATGGAGGTGCACCACTAACTGTTTCATTTTTTTTACAGCTTACCATAGCTGCAAAGCATAAAATGCTTAAGAGAGGCATTAATTTAATTTTCATAAATCTTGTTTATATTTTGGTTATCACTAATAGGAGTAAACATAAATAATTTAATGTAAAAACCAAAGTTGGTCTACATTTGATCTGATAAAATCTAAGTTCCATATTCGATGGTTTTAGATAAATAAGACAACCAAAATTGGCTGCTCCGAACACTAACTTTTAACTAACAAATTATTGTAAAATCAAGATTGTAAATCTAGAAGTATTCTGACTTTCTCAAATACTCATATTTAGTAAAATTTAACATTACAAGGGATGTGACAAAGTAATGCTATACCCATTAAATTAACGCTCTCGAAGCAACAATAGTAAATACCTTCACATATAACAGTCAATAGGTTTAGTTTACTGTCTTTACAACTGCATCATTTCGATTAATCTGATACAAAATAGGAGCTAATTCTTTAGATATATTTCATTGATTATAACTAGTAAATTCCTCAAAGCATGAATAATAAAAACAGCTAAAAATGCATTTTTGCTATAAGTCTTAAAATAGTCATAAACAAAACAAGGATAGCAACCTAAAAAAAAAGCGAACAATTGATATTCTACGCTAAAATTATGAACCAAGCCAAATATCGTTGCTGAAACAAGAATAATTAAAAATATTCTTTTTTTTGAAGAAATGAAAGGCGGTCAACTGTTCGTAAATCAGCCATTGAAAGATAAAAGTTTCTAAAAGTGGAGAAATAAAAATAACAAAGAATGCAATCGAATACATATTCTTTCGTTTTTTGAGACACTCAATGTAGCAAAATTTTTAATCTTTTTAATTCAGTGCTTAAGAAGCAACAAAAGTGTTTATTCTGTCTTTAACCATAATTGGGGAATTTAATTTCTTTAGATTCGTATTATAACCTAACGTTTAATTTATGAAGAATTTTTCCCCTTTGCATGCAATATGGCTTTTACTTTTGATGACGTTTTATGGAACAACCTCCAATGCACAAATTGCAACTAAACAAATGTTCATTTTGAACACTAAATCATTATCAATTAAAAATATAAATAAAAATGAAATAGAGTTAAAAGCAATTTCGAAAGGTATAAAGCACTTAAGAATTGCTAGAAAAGAAACTACGGAAATTGGATCGGTAGCTAATACTATAAATGTTGATGTTAGTCATGGAATGCTAACATTGGAAGGAGACTTCGTTTTTAATAGCAAACAAGAAGATTTTTTTTGCCGGTTTTTTTTGCCAGGCTAAAAATACCAGAGGTGATTTGATTTTGTTTAATAACATGACAGACTTCAAAATCTTAAAATCAGCACATCTCAAAAATTATAAATTGCTTTTGCCTTTTGATCAAAAAATCACAGAGATCAAATGGGGTATCTACATCAAAGGTATGGGACAGTTGGAAGCCAGAAATATCTCACTGAAAGTAGATGAGGGTGAATTTAGCAATAAATGGAAAATTGAGAACATTCAAAACTGGAGTAACAAAACAAACAAATTGTTCGTTGATTACGCTAAACTTTGGGGTTTCTTAAAGTACTTCCATCCTAAAAATAGTTTAGGAAAAATTAACTGGGATAGTGTATTAGTGAGACACATTGACAATTTAATAAGCAGTAAAATCAATCAACGCTTGATCTGAAAATTGAAGAAATGCTTGCCACAACAGGAGGTATTACCGCCTGTGATAGTTGCTCATATAAAATAGCCGATTCCCTTAAATTAAATTATACCCCACCTTTAGAGGATTTAAATATTTCTTCTAAAAATTTAAAGCACCTCAGATATATCCTTAAAAATTTTAGGAAAGTAAATTCTTACCATGTACAAACATCCCCTCGTGGTACTCCAAATCCTTCATTTGTGAATGAAGCTGCTTTCAGTCAAATGGAATTGCCAGATGTAAATTATCGTTTGCTTACTTTAATTAGGTATTGGAATATTATAAATTATTTTTACCCATATAAATATACACTGGATGATAATTGGCAAAATTCTCTAAGTAAATTAATACCTATGTTTGTGAGTGCAAGGACTAAAGCTGAATATCACAAAGCAGTGCTTTTAATGAGTGCCGCGATCAGCGATAGTCATGCATCAACAATAAAAGGGATAAGCATTGAAAATGTTTTGGCAGCGAATAGGCAATCGCCTACCATCATCTTGCCAATGTCCTTAGTTTTAAAAGATGGAATAACTTACATTAAAGATATTGATTCCTCATTTGCGGAAAAATCAAATATTCGTCGTGGGGCAAGAATTTTATCAGTTAACAACACAATCATCGACTCTTTGGTAGCCAGACTATATACGATAGTTGGAGGCTCCAACAAAGGTTTTAAAGACAGTTTTATTTCGAGAAATAATCTTTTGGCGAATTCATTTGTAGTCAAAGGTAAGGTATCAATGATTACGCAATCTGAGCTGAAAAAAAATGAGACGTTATTGGAATATAATATGAAAGATTATATTCCCTTTTTTCGTAAAGTGTATACTTATAAAATGCCTAATTTTTCAAGAGCCGCTAATTATATGATTAGGGATTCAATACTATATATTGATCCTTCAAGACTAGACACTGCATTTTTGGGAAATCTGTCAAAAACAATCGAAAGCTTAAAAACCGTGATAGTAGATTTCAGGCCATACCCAAAATATCAAAGCGCTGCACGCTTACTGCAAATTCTATCAAGCAATAAAAATTCCGGAGTAAAATTTCAATGGATGGACTTAACTAACCCTGGGGTAATGGAAAAACCAGTGGTACAATCCGTAGTCGGACAAAATAAATTTAAAGGCAGGGTGATCGTACTCGTTGATGAGCAATCTTTAAGTCAAAGTGAATTTTGGGCCATGCAATATAGAAAATGCACCAGTACTTCTATAGTTGTCGGTAGGCCAACAGCAGGTGCTGATGGTGATATAAGTGAAGTGGCGCTTCCGGGAAATCTTACGGCATATTTTAGTGGAATAAGAATCAATTATCCAGATGGTAGCGAAACACAGCGCATTGGTATTCAACCAAACATAAAAGTTCAGTTTAATATTAAAGATGAGTTGGATGGTCGAGATACCATATTGGAAGAGGCTCTGAAATATTAGCAATATGCATTAATCGATGAAGTTTATAATCTTCGTTTTGTGAGATTCACGGTTTGAATTAAAATTAATAAAATCCTTTAAGAAAATGTCATCATTAAACTAACATTTATTGTTCGGCTTGAATCCACACTTTTTGGTTTTATAAGATTTGAATTGATCTAAAAATTTTGAGGCAGACTATTCAATTCAAAGAAAAGATCGGCTTTACACCGATCTTTTCTTTATAGTATTCATTCTTAATTTTATCAGAAACTGGAAATTAACATATTTTTTCCTTAACGACTTATCAATCTTATGGATTGCATGGTTACTAATCCTGATAATCCCAAGAGTGAAATGAACTATCCCATGTTTGCTTTGTTCCATACCCGACAGGCATAGAAAGCCTGTAAAACTTATTGCCTGCAACAGTAGTATATTCGAAGTTAGACCTTGAAAATCCAAGCCTTACTGTAGGTTACTGTTCATCTTTGCTATAAGCTTCACTGAGATCATTAGGAAATTTACCACGGTTCTTATCATAATTATCCAACTTTTTAAATACACTTTCACACCGAGCCATATTCTCATTATATTGATTATGAGTGATGAACTTAAAAAACAGGACAGAAATTATTGCGATAGGAAATATAAACATTAGTGCATAATCCTTATTCTTAAATCCAATTATCAATAATATTAATGACATGACCAAAAATAAACCTAAAATTATGATACCAATACTTATTGAAATTTTACCAACGATACACAGTTGCGCTATTGTAAGAACAAATAAAGCAGGTATTATGTTGATAATTATTTTTCTCATTTTAATGTGCTGATGGGTGCTGTTGGAAATGTGCATCTTTTATCGCTTTCTGAATTGCAAGCGCTTTCTTACAAAAGCTCTCTTAAATTTTGTTCTTTCATAGAAACCCCGGCATATCTGATCTTAATTATTGTATCATTAAAACGTTATCATGTAAATTTAATAAACTCTGTTTTGTGATACAAGTTTTTGGGAAAACGGTCCTGTTTAGATTTGATAGTTAAAAGCATTTTTTTTGAATCTCATAATACCACCGTTTAAAAAGAGCTTTTGGATCAAACAAAATTATCTCACAGACTTGTTTTTATCAGATTGGTAGTGGCTCCTTCCTGACTACAAATACCCACATACCATTTATGTTTTTAAAGAAAAAATATTCTTCTGAAAGAATTTCTGTTTAAGAAGCTGAATAGGAATATAAAAGCAGTTGATTTCCTTCGGGAGAAATTATTGGTTGACCTATCCAAATATGGCTATGGTTATGATTTTCTGGAGGGCCACTCTGGTTAGGGTTTAAGAGAGCGTATCAATCCAATTCTGATACAAATTTAAGGTTCAGCTGCGGCACGCAAAGGAATTTCCGGCATAAACCCACCTGTGGCCTTTTCAACGCTGTTCCATTTATTCCGTTCCTCCTTTTGCTTTGACGCAGTAGACTGAACCTTTAACAGCACCATAATTAAATCTTAAATATTATGGAAAAGCAAGTTTTTAAAGTTTCAGAGATTGAAATCAGTTATCGTCCGGCATTTAAGCTGTCAGAAAGACCAAAGGTCACTTCGTCGAACATCGCCTATAGCATATTGGATCAAAGTTGGGATCATAATAAAATGGAGCTGCTGGAGGAGTTTAAGGTACTGCTTTTGAACAGGCAGAATAGGGTATTGGGTGTGCTGAATGTGGCCCAAGGTGGATTTTCCGAGGTAATGATTGATCCTAAAGTGGTTTTCTCGGCGGCGTTGAAAGCCTGTGCGAGTGGCATTATTTTGAGCCATAATCATCCGAGCTCGGAGCTCAGCCCGAGTGAAGCGGATATCAGGTTAACCAGGAAAATGCTGGAGGGCGGAAAGCTCCTGGGGATTGAGGTGCTTGATCATATTATTGTTTCCGCATATGGTTATTATAGTTTCGGGGATGAGGGGATGATGTAACTTTTCAGCCTGGCGACACAGGTGAAAATCGTAAGCGGCACTGAATCAATTCAGCTCTGTGCTGGCTTTAATTCTACTTAGTGTTTCCTGGCGCATTCCCAGATAGCTCGCCAGGTATTTACCAGGAATTCTTTTTGGATTGCTGAACAGTGAACAGAATATTTGATATCGCGAGGAAGCATCAGGTATCCTGGAAAGGGCTGCCTGCTCATTGAGCTGATATATTTTCCTGGTCATGAGCGTTTTCAATATGAAACCAGATTCCGGGCAATGACGCAATAGTTTGTTGATCAAGGCGTGTGGCATCACGATCAATCTGCTATCTTCCAATGCTTTCAGCCGAAGTTCTTGCCCTTCAAGGTATTGGTATTTAAACAGGTCAGAGTCCAGCAGGTTGTCTTCACTCAGAAAATCCAGGGTAATATCTTTTCCCTGGTGTTCGATATATTTACGGATGAGCCCCGAAGACAAAAAGAATGTGCTATCCGTATCCTGCAATATTTGAGTAAGATCCTGATGACGGCTCACCTCTAGGATATAGGCATCTGATCGGATCAGTTTGATAAACTTAGGAGAAAGGGTATGATTTGCCTTGCAATAGCTGATAAAGGGTGTGACCATGTTTTTCTTATTAGGTAGGGCAAGGATAACGTATTTTGCATCAAATTCAAAAAATAATCTGGATTGCTGCAGATATTAGAGGCAAGTCCTATCCGTAACGTTCCGCCCTCATTTCATTTAAAACGGTATTTTGTCAATTACGAAAGGGCTTTATTAGGGGAGGTCTGGCTAATTTCGGGTGTTGAAAATGAGAGGAGATTTTTAACAGCGCTATGTTCTACTGGATTCTGATCGCTATTTTTTGGTATCCTCCCTGGCGGCACTTCGGATCCTGCTCAGGGTTTCCAGTCTCATGGCTAAAAAAGAAGCAATGTATTTAAGTGGTACCCGCTCCAGCAGATGATGGTAGCTTACTAGGAACCGTGCATAGCGTTTGGCAGCTGTTGGAAGCCTTGCAATAAAGGCACGTTCTGAGGCACCCTGATAATAGATCTCGGTCATTTTTCGACCGACATAATTGGCAATTGAAAAATGATCGTATAAATATCTCGACATGGAATGAGGAACGGCAATAGCCAAAACAGGTTCAATGCTTTCGATGTATTCATCAGAATCTACTTCTTTCCAGAGGTTTCGGATGCTTCCTGCAAGTTCAGCTTCTGCGGCGATCCAGGTCGTGATCTTTTGGTTTCCTGCTTTGATATATCCATGCACAGCGCCTTTGATGATTAAAAATATATAACGGTTGCGTTTGAGTGGGGAGGCGAGGTGTTTTCCTTTTGCAAAAGCAACAGGGAATGTTTGTTCGTTGATGATTTGCTCTATTTCCGGGCTGAGCATATGAAAGGATTTAAAGACTGCGATCAGCGGCGATATGCCGCCGAAATTATCCCATTTATTATCCCCGAATTCATTTTTTAAGTTCATTTTATGCAAAAATATAAAACTGCGTATTTTGTGCAATAAGATACATGTATATACAACTTAAGGTTGTTCAATGCAGCACAACTAACTTTAACCGGTAAGAATGATGTCTACATTTCGATCAGGACTTTGATCATATTTTAATTAAAAAAATACGTTAACACGTTCTACTTAGAAAGATTTAGCA
>NZ_AJLG01000128.1 GCF_000258495.1 Pedobacter agri PB92 | reverse complement strand
ACTAGCGCTTATTTTGTTTCAATTATCCAATATTGCTGCATATTTTATGTAGAATGCTAATGTCCGGACGAATGGGTAGTTTTAATGAGTGAAAGCGTAATATGATTTAGTTTAGCTTAGTAATACTTCGTTTGATTATATGTTATTTTAAGATAATAGACCTTACAATCACTACAATAGATTTTGTTATGAAAATCAAAACGCAGCAATTGGGTGCTAAAACCATCATTTTATTTTTCATTGTTTTAATGATCTCTAAAAATGTAGCAGCACAAAAACAAGGAATAGCAGCCATTGATTCGATGATCACATTGTTAAAACCATCGCAGAAGCTGGATACCGCCCAAATCAAAATTATCTACCGAATTGCAGCTGCTTATAGAAATATAGACACTGATTCTTGTTTAAGATATACTAAAGCTGGCTTAGAAAGGGCACAAAAAGTAGGTTGGAAAAAAGGAACTTCGGCTTTTTATGATATGTTAGGTAGCATCTACTCTGCTCAAAGTGAATACAATAAAGCTCTTGTTTACTTCAATAAATCTCTTAAAATAATCTATGAGATAAACTATCCAAGGGGAGAGGCGAGTTGCCTGATTAATATTGCTGTGGTTTATGAAAGTATTGGCAAACGTACCGAAGCTTTGGATAATTATTTTAAAGCTTTGAAAATAACGCAGAAAATAAAATATGATCCATATACGGCATTGATTTACGGTAATATTTCAAACGTTTATATTACCCAAAAAAACCATAAACTAGCGCTAAATTATGCATTCAAAAGCTATGAGGCTTATAAAAAGATAGAAGATGGTCATGGTATTGCACAATCCGGTTACGTAATTGCCACTGCTTATTTTAATAACAATGAACTTCAAAAAGCAAATTCATTTGCCTTAAAGAGTTTAACAAAATTTAAAGAAATAGATGAAAAAGTTGGGCAAGCTAATGTATTGGGGTTGTTAGCACTTATAAATGATGATGATAAGATCAAGAAGTTAACTTATTTATTCCAATCTCAAAAGCTACATAATGAAACAAATCCAAATTCGAGCAGTTCAATTACCGATCTAGGCAATATTGGTGGCACGTACGCAGATATTTACATTAATAAAACCAAAGATAAGTTTGAGAAAAACACGGTAATACCGAATGATTATGTTTCAATTTATAATAATGCAATTCTTTACCTAAGCAAGGCCTTAGATATCAGCAAAAAAGCAAATGAAAAAGATAACATTAGTTATTTCTCCGATAATTTGGCAAAATTACAAGAGCACAAGGGAGATTACAAAAACGCACTGACCAATTTTAAAATTTCTAAACAGATACAAGACTCATTGTATTCGCAAGAAAGCAAGAACAAAATCGCTACGCTCGAAGCTCAATTTGCATTTCAGAAAAAGGAGGATCATTATAAGCAACAACAGGAGTTAGCAAAAATTAAAACCCTACAGATTTATCTCTATTCTGGCTTAGTCCTCCTTTTGGTAAGTTCTGTATTAATTTATTTTTTAAACAGGTCAAATATTAATCAGCTACGCTTAAAAACACATTACAAAAGAAAGAATCAGAAGAGCAAGCAAAGGAATTATCGCATCAAAGCAAATTGTTAGAAAGTGAATTGAAAGCCATACGTTCTCAAATGAATCCGCATTTTATTTTTTAATGTACTTAATTCTATCGAGGCCTATATAATAGATAATGATAAGTATACCGCTTCGAGGTTAATACAAAAATTTGCCGCTCTTAGCAGATTAATATTGGAGAACTCAACCAGAAGTTTGGTTACTGCAGACAGAGAATGGAAGGCCTTAAAACTGTACACTGAACTGGAGGCTATGCGCTACAACAACGCTTTCAGCTTTAATTTCGAAGCTGATGAAAGTTTGCATTTAACAACATTACTCTTACCACCAATGCTTATTCAGCCATTAATTGAAAATGCCATTTTACATGGCTTAATTGTTAATCCTAAACCTGGTGCGCATTTAGAAGTGCAACTTAAAAAGCATGAGCAGGGAATTTGTATCACTGTCGAAGATAATGGGAATGGCTTGGAGCATCAACCTGTTACGAGAACAAAAACAGGCGTTAAAGAAAAATCTATGGGATTGGCATCTATAAAAGAAAGAATTGCCATGATAAATGCACAAACAGATAACTACTTGGCGAGCTTTAAAATTATGCCTCGAGCAGAGGGTGAAGGTACTTTTGCTACAATTCACCTCCCAAATTTTGATAATGCTGTGGCCTAATTACGTTAGATGAGGAATGATGCACATTTGGTTAATCTAAGTTACCACTGCAACATAGAGTTTTGATATCAGCAGCGGACGCAGGGTGGGACTACTACAACCATTTGTCCATCATGCTTCGGCTTTTTTAGTTGTACAATTTTCCGACTTCTTTTGTAACTTGCGATATTAGTTTTAAAACACGGTAATAATAAAGTTGAAGAGACATTAGCTGCTTATAAAAAGCTGACTCAGTTATCTAGTTCTTATATAGAATACTTTCATATTGTAGGAAGGCTAATGAAAACGAACATCATGCTGAAATTTAAATTTGTCCTCAAATTGTTTGATATGGATGTGATAGACAGCAGATTAATTTGATATCATCAATTTAAAAAGCACCAAAAAATTTACAGAAGATACAAATAAGAATTAAATGAAATACCTAATTGCCCCATCCATACTATCGGCAGATTTTGCCAATTTACAAAGTGATGTAGAAATGATTAATCAAAGTGAAGCCGACTGGTTCCATGTAGATGTGATGGATGGTGTTTTTGTGCCTAATATTTCTTTTGGTTTCCCTATAATGGCTGCGGTTAAAAAATATGCAACCAAACCATTGGATGTTCATTTGATGATCGTCGAACCTGATAAATTTATTCCCGAGTTTGCCAAAGCAGGTGCAGATCGAATTACGGTTCATTATGAAGCTTGTACACATCTACACAGAACTATTCAGCTCATTAAGGCATCTGGATGTAAAGCTGGCGTTGCGTTAAATCCGCATACACCAGTTACACTGCTGCAAGATGTAATTGAAGATTTAGATTTGGTGCTCATTATGTCAGTTAATCCTGGTTTTGGTGGACAAGCGTTTATCCCAAATACTTACAAGAAAATTCAGGATTTGAAACGACTGATCCAGGGCGTGAACGAAGATTTAATTATTGAGGTTGATGGTGGCGTTGGTTTGCAAAACATCGCTCATTTAGTATCGGCAGGCGCTAACGCTTTCGTGGCAGGAAATGCGATTTTTGCAACAGAAACCCCAACTGAAACAATTGCAAAGATGAAACAACTGACAAATGATAGTATAAGTATTTAATTGTTTATTCTTAAATCGTTTCAGCGATTTCCTTTTAATCTTGATACCTCATACGTTTATCTTGATACTAACTAATGCTCAAACTTCAGCTATTCTTTTTCTTTCTAATTTCTGGTTGCAGTTTAGCTGTGGCACAGCCATTAGTTAGGATTTCGGGAGTAGTTTATAACGAGGAAAAACTTCCATTATCGCAGGTAACCGTAATTGTTCAAGGTCAGGCACAATCTACTGTAACTGATGAACAAGGCGTTTACACGATCTATTCAAAATCGCGGACGTTTAGTATAAAATATTCTTTGCTTGGCTACCAGCCACAAACTTTAAAATTTAATGAACGTTCGGGTGCACGGATTACACAACAGGTGAATTTAGTTGCCAATAGTAATGAATTAGAACAGGTAAACATTACGAACAAACAAAACCAGTTAAGTAATACCACTACGATTAATATAGCCGATATTGCTTCAATGCCACTGGTTTCAGGGAATTTCGAAACCATGCTAAAAACCTTACCCGGTGTTTCTACAAATAATGAATTGAGCGCACAGTATAGCGTCCGTGGGGGAAATTTTGATGAAAATTTAATCTACATCAATGACGTAGAAATTAATAGGCCTGTCCTAATTAGAAACGGGCAGCAGGAGGGGTTAAGTTTTATAAATTCTGAACTTGTGAGTAAAGCGAAGTTTTCTGCCGGAGGTTTCGAAGCCAAGTACGGAGATAAGCTTTCTTCGGTGTTAGATATCCGATATGATAAACCAGATAGCAATCAAACTATTTTAAGCACCAGTTTTTTGAACACTTCAGTAACAGCCAAGAGGATATATAAACGTAGTTTTTTAATTGCAGGTTTGAGGTATAAGAATAATTCCAGCATTCTAATTAAGCAAGACGAAAAGGGGAGCTACAATCCCAATTTTGCTGATGCGCAGTTGCTGTATCAATATGATTTTTCATCAAAATTTAATATAAGCATTTTAGGAAACTTAAATCTTGGTCAGTTCAAATTAGAACCGACTAACCGCGAAACTCAGTTTGGAACTTTAAATACCACATTGCGTTTAAATGTAGACTATACAGGAAAAGAAATTGATGACTACCAAACCGTAGGAACAGCCGTTACTGCAACTTATTCACCAAAGCCCAATCAGGTCATTAAGTTTATCAACAGCTATTTTAATACTGTCGAACGTGAGCGTTTTGATATTAATGGTAGCTATATTTTCGATGAAGTTGACAATAGCTTTCCAATCGAAAACTTTGGACCAGTAAGTAAAAACAAAGGCATTGGTAGTTATTATAATTATGGTCGTAATAGTTTAAATACGCAGATTTTTGCTTCTGAAATTAAGGTTGACCAAAATTTCAACAATCACGTATTTTCCTGGGGACTGAAGTACGATCAATCTAAATATAATGACAGGTTGAACGAGTACAATTATACTGATTCAGCCGGATACATTTTGCCTAACAATTCTAAAAACATTGTATTGCAGAATGTAATTAATGTAGAAAATAACATCGATATAAAAAATTATAGTGCTTATATTCAGGATAGTTATTCCCTTTCTGATTATGCCGAACTTCAGCTGGGCGCTCGTGCAACTTATAGCTCGCTAAGCAAACAGATGCTAATTAGCCCGAGAATGTTAATTGCGTATCGCCCCAATTCAAATAATAAAATTTTGAGGTTCACTGCAGGTGTATATAAACAGCCGCCATCATACCGGACCATTCGTGATTTTACAGGAAAGTTGAATATTATTCAAAAAGCACAAAGCTCTTATAATACTTCTGTAGGATATGATTATGCCTTCGATGCTTTTGGAACACGCTTGAAATTTACATCCGAAGCATATTTTAAATATTCAGATAGGTTAATTCCTTATAAAATTGATAATTTGAGGATTAAATATTTGGCCAACGAAGTTTCGAAAGGTTATGCATACGGGGCAGATTTTAGCATCGGCGGCGAGTTTGTAAAGGATTTAGTTTCTTACTTCCGCATGTCGATAATGCAGGCAAATGAAGATATTGTTGGAGATAGTTATGTACAGAATGGAGCGACGGTTTTTCCTGGTTTTTTGAAAAGACCTACAGACCAAAGGCTTAATTTTTCAATTTTCTTTCAAGATAAATTACTTAACAGCCCAACTTATAAAGTACACCTAAATGCACTATATGGGTCGCGTTTGCCAATTGGTCCGTCGCAAACCCCAAGGTATTTAGATAAATTTTATATTCCATCTTACAAACGGGTTGATATAGGTTTTTCAAAAGATTTTTTAGATGACGCGGCTTTGCACAAACCAAAATTTCTTGATCGGAATTTCAACTCTGTTATCCTTTTCTTCGAGATATTCAATATGCTGAATATTGATAATACCGTTTCTTATTTATGGCTTAAAGATGTAGACAATGTGCAGTACGCCATTCCTAACTATTTAACAGGCAGACAGTTTAATCTGAAACTGATTGTGAAGTTGAAGAATTGAACAGGATTTAAGAATTTGTAGTTTTTTATCAAATAGAATTGGCAAAAGCTAAATATGATGTTTGCATTGATAACTATCCGAAGAACTTCCAAATTAAGTTATCTAAACCCGACAAAAGCGTAAATACTTTTGATTAAGACGTTAAAGGTTTTAAAACCTTTAATGGCTTGAAAAAGATTGCAGCGATTGGCGGGACTGCACTATCAAAAGAACCACTGCTTTTCCTTTTCAGATTACGAATAAATTGATAACTGTAGATTAAACGTTTTTAATTACAAAAGCCTTAATAAAACACTAAAAATCGTTTGTTTTTTTAACAAAATTTAATTTTTTATGATACGATTTTGTGGGCATAACTGCTTTAAAAATTTTACATTTACGGCCATAAAACATTATATAATAAGATGAAGCATAATTTCGGCGCAGGCCCTTGTATTTTACCTCAAGAAGTGTTTAAACAAGCTGCACAGGCAGTTTTAGATTTTAACGATGGATTATCGATTTTAGAGATTTCGCACAGAACAACCGAATTTGAGGCAGTTGTTGCTGAAGCAGATAAATTGGTGAAAGAGTTACTAAATGTGCCATCGGGTTATTCCGTTTTATTTTTACAAGGCGGTGCAAGTTTGCAGTTTGCTATGGTTCCGATGAATTTATTGGGCGATGGGCAAACGGCAAGTTATTTGGATTCTGGCGTTTGGGCAACCAAAGCTTTAAAAGAAGCCAAATTTGTAGGTAATGTTAATGTTGTTGCATCATCTAAAGATGCAAATTATACTTTCATCCCTAAAGATTTTGAAATACCTGCTGATAGCGCATATTTTCATTACACTTCCAACAATACCATTTACGGAACAGAACTTTTTAAAGTACCTGAAACAAATGTTCCGATAGTTTGCGACATGTCATCTGATATAATGAGCCGCGTTATCGATGTTTCAAAATTCGATTTAATTTACGCAGGTGCTCAGAAAAATGTTGGTCCGGCGGGCTTAACTATTGTGATTGTAAAAGATGAAATTTTGGGTAAAATCGACCGCAAAATTCCATCAATGCTAAACTATCAATCGCATATTGATAACGGTTCGATGTATAATACACCTCCTGTTTTCTCTATCTATGTTGCTTTATTAAATCTTCGTTGGTTAAAATCAAAAGGTGGCGTAGCCGAAATTGAAAAAGAGAATAAGCAGAAAGCCGAAGCACTTTACAGGGAAATTGATCGTAACCCGCTTTTTAAAGGCACTTGCGCAGTAGAAGATCGCTCTAAAATGAATGTTTGTTTTGTAATGGAAAACGCTGAACTGGAGAAGCCGTTTTTGAAATTTGCAGAGGAGCAAGGTATTGTCGGTATCAAAGGACACAGAAGTGTTGGAGGTTTCCGTGCTTCAATGTACAATGCACTACCAATTACTAGCGTACATGCGTTAATAGACGCAATGCAATCATTCGAAGAAAAACAAGCAAAAGTAAACTAGTTTAAATTGTAAATGAATTGATTCTCTTTTAAACCTGAGTAGTCAATTTAATCAGTGAATTCATATTATGATCAAAATATTAGCAAACGATGGGATAGACCCAATCGGAAAAGAATTATTAGAAAAAGCCGGTTTTCAGGTAGATACAGAAACCATTCCTCAAGATCAACTGGCTGAAGCGCTAAAAAATTATGATGCCATTACTGTTCGTAGTGCAACAAAAGTTAGAAAGGAATTAATTGATGCTGTTCCAAATATTAAATTAATTGGTAGAGGTGGTGTTGGGATGGATAATATTGATGTAGAGTATGCTCGTAATCAAGGTATTGCTGTTGTAAATACTCCTGCTGCATCTTCTTTGTCAGTTGCTGAATTGGTATTTTCTCACTTATTTACCGGCATCAGGTTTTTGCAAGATGCTAATCGTAAAATGCCGGTTGATGGTTCAACTCAATTCAATAATCTAAAAAAGGCCTACGCAAAAGGAACTGAGCTGAGTGGTAAAACTATTGGGATTATCGGTTTTGGTCGTATTGGTCGTGCTACTGCTAAAGTAGCTTTGGGTTTAGGGATGAATGTTTTAGCTTATGATTTATATCCGTCAGAATCTGAAATTACTTTAACGTTTCAAGGCGGACAGTCAGTGAGTATACCGATCAAAACAGTTTCTTTAGATGAAGTAATTGCCGGAAGTGATTTCTTAAGCTTGCATACTCCATTTGCCGATAAACCAATTTTAGGTGCAGATGAATTTGCCAAAATGAAAAATGGTGTAGGCATTGTGAATTGTTCTCGTGGTGGAACCATTGATGAACCTGCATTGATCGAAGCTTTAGATTCTGGGAAAGTAGCTTTTGCTGGTTTAGATGTTTTTAATAATGAGCCGACGCCATTGGCTGAGATTTTAAACCATCCAAAAATTTCATTAACACCTCATATTGGTGCATCAACTAACGAAGCACAGGAGCGTATCGGTACGGAACTCGCGACTTTGATTATTGAGCATTTCAAGAAATAGTATGGTTATCATTCTGAGCTTGTCGAAAAGTTAATCCTGTTTCGACAGGCTCAACATGAAGTCTCTGTTAATCTAAAGCATTGGTTGTTACCCAATAACGATAACCCAGAATTGCTTTTTGAATATTTGTTAACTTACTCGGATCTTTCTTGTACAAACTTGGCAGAATAACCTTATTAATTTTCGCTAAAACTTTAAACAGTCCTTTTTTCATAATATTTTAATTTTTTATTGAAAAAATAAAAACCACCTATCATTACCAAAAGAAGAAATACAATAATATAGGTTGATAAACTTTGGTTATTCTTTTTAGCTAAATCTTTAGCTAGTTCTTCGTTTTGATCCTGCAGTTTTTTAATAGTCTGCATGTAATTTTCGATACGCTCTTGCGAATGATCTGCCACGGCAACCTTCTGTTGATTTTGCAGATCCTTGTAATCCATCAAAACTTTCAACTCCTTAAAGATATTATTATCAGTTAGTACTACCTGACGGAGAATTTCATTTGAATTTTTGATATCTTTTTTGGTTTGCCATCCGAAAATTCCGGTACGCTGATTTAAGCTTTCATCGTACTGACCAAATTTTGAGCTTCTTTCTTCAAGCAATGTATTAACCTTTACTCTTTGTGCAGCGTAGGCAGAGGTATCTTGCTGGGCAAAAGTTTGAAAACCTATGCAGAGAATCGCCAGGAGGTAAAAATATTTCTTCATGGGATATAAACGTAGAAAAGATAGAAGTTGTTTGAAACTAAGTTCATTGTCATAAGTTGATTGGTTTGGAAAAAGTTTCGTTATTGAGAGGTAAGGAGCAATCTAATTCGCTCGTCGAAAATGGAATTAATAATGTTGCTTTGTGCCTCAGCGTGACTGCTGTTTATGTTAGGCTGGTATATTATAATTTACTATTCAGGCTGCCAGACAAATTTACTACGCCTAAGAATTATAGAACTAAACTTAAGGATGAAACTCAACCCTAACAATATCGCCGAGATGTAATCCTAAAAGGCCACTTGCTTTTCCCTTGTTTATTGCAATCTCCAGGTGATTACTAATGCCGAACAGGCAAAGCTTTTCACCTTCCTGTACTTCATTGTAATGCCAGCTCAATTGAGTAATGGTTTCACTCTTTCTGAAATACAATGTAAAATCACGATTTTTCTGGATTCTGGTAAAAAGATCTTTAGTGATATTGGTAATTACATTACAAAAAGTATCAATATAAACAACACTCCCCCGAATGATATCTCGCTCAATAACAGGATGAAGAAGCATCTTTTGCTCAATTTCTGCTACAGGTAAACCAATATCCTTTAGCTTGCCTCCTTTGGCCAGATGCGTAGCCGCTTTCACAAAAATATCAACCAATGGAAAATGCAGATATTTCAAATCCTGCATGATATTCAGTTCCACAACATCTTCAGGAATATCATCAAAAAGCAAAGAGAAAATACCGTTATCTGCACCAACAAAGAAATGGTCGCGATGTTTAACGGCTATATATTTCGTGTTTTCACTGTAAACCGAATCGATACCAATTAGGTGAACAGTATTTTTTGGGAAATATGGATAAGCATTTTTTAAAACAAATGCTGCATATGAAATATTGAAAGATGGAACTTCGTGGGTAATATCAACTAAATTAACATTAGGCATAAGACTTAACAGGCTACCTTTAAGAGCGCTCTGGTAAAAATCTTTCGAACCTAAATCTGTTGTTAAAGTAATTATCCCCATTAAAAATTCATTATTATTGCTTATTCTTGCGTAGAGGCATAAGCGTCTGCAAATATTCAAATTTTAATTAATATACCCCGATAACTTTTTAAAATACTATAGTTTGAACGAATTAAAATTAACTCTGGATACCGTAAATCCTGCTCACTTTTGGGGGGCAAACAACGAGAATTACGAAATGATTAAAGGTGCTTTCGCTAAGTTAAAACTGGTTGCGAGAGGTAGTGATGTTAAGGTTCTCGGTGATGAACAGGAACTTAAGGCATTCGAAGACAAGTTTAACCAGCTTGTTGCACACTTGGAAAAATACAGCTCTTTAACAAATAACGATGTCGAATCCATATTGGGTGCGAAGGCAAATGGTGTTGCAAAAAAAGATGTAGACCAACCAACCGGTGGAGGTGGAGAAGTAATTGTTTTTGGTACCAACGGATTGTTGGTGAAGGCCAGAACGGCTAATCAGCGTAGAATGGTTAGCAGTATTGCCAAAAATGATATCTTATTTGCCATTGGTCCGGCAGGTACAGGAAAAACATATACTGCAGTTGCTTTGGCAGTTCGGGCCTTAAAGAATAAGGAAATCAAACGTATCATTCTTACTCGCCCGGCAGTTGAAGCAGGAGAGAACCTTGGTTTCTTGCCGGGGGATCTGAAAGAGAAAATCGATCCATATTTACGTCCGCTTTATGATGCCTTGGATGACATGATCCCGGCGGAAAAGTTAAAATTCTATATTGAAAATAGGACCATTGAAATTGCACCTTTAGCTTTTATGCGTGGGCGTACTTTAGATAATTGCTTTGTAATTTTAGATGAGGCGCAAAACGCAACTGATATGCAGTTAAAGATGTTCCTGACGCGAATGGGACCAACAGCTAAATTTATCGTTACCGGTGATGTGACTCAGGTCGATTTGCCTAAAAAGCAAATGTCTGGCTTGTTTAACGGATTAAGAATTCTTGAAGATATTAAGGGCATCGATATTATTTACTTGAGCGGTGAGGATGTTGTTCGACATAAATTAGTAAAAGATATCTTAAAGGCTTATGGAGATATTCAGTAAAGTCAGAAGGCTATAGTGAATAGTTTGAAGATAGGTTCCGGATTTAGCAGATGGAAAGTATTTGTCTAGATAACAATTTTGAACTTTCTTTTGAAAAGTTGCCGCATACAGTGAGGTTAATTGTTTTAAAGGATGGTGAAGAATGGGTTTGCAGGAAGGAAAAACTTGCAAACCTGTTTTCTTTTATCGAAGTTGATCAACGATTTCTTTTTAAAGGTAGACTTCAACTATTCAAAAGAGATGATGAAATAGTTGTACAGGTTAGAAATGCAATTATTGGCACATTTTCCAATCAAACTTTCAAAGAAGCTTTAAACAAACTAAAATAGTTCAAGCATCGTAGCTACTAAGCTATGCGGTTTGACATCTGTATATTATCTGCCGACTTATGCCTTGCCGCATCTAAATTCCGACTTTTTTTTCTATTTTTATGCCCTCATGAAAGCACAAAAAGAAACCAATTTTAATTTTCCAAACCAAAGCAATTTCTATAAAGGTAAGGTACGTGATGTGTACACCATAGCCGATAAATTAATGGTGATGGTTGTATCCGATCGTATTTCAGCCTTCGATGTAGTATTGCCGGAAGCCATTCCTTTTAAAGGTCAGGTATTAAATCAAATTGCTGCTAAATTTTTATCCGCCACGCAGGATATCGTTCCAAATTGGGTTTTGGATGTTCCAGATCCAATGGTGACCATTGGCCGTATTTGCGAACCTTTCAAAGTTGAAATGGTTATCAGAGGTTATCTTGCAGGACATGCGTGGCGTGAGTATAGCGCTGGTAAACGTTCTGTTTGTGGTGTTTCATTACCTGATGGGTTAAAAGAAAACGATAAATTACCTCAGCCCATTATTACGCCAACAACAAAAGCATCCGTTGGCCATGATGAAGATATTTCTAAGGAAGATATTTTAGCCAAAGGAATTGTTTCCATTTCAGACTACGAGCAATTAGAAAACTATACCCATGCTTTATATCAGCGTGGAACTGAAATCGCTGCCAAAAGTGGTTTAATTTTAGTTGACACAAAATATGAATTTGGTAAGGCGGATGGTGTTATCTATTTGATTGATGAAATACATACACCAGATTCATCTCGCTATTTTTATGCTGAAGGTTATGAGGAGCGCCAAAATGCTGATGAACCGCAAAAACAACTTTCAAAAGAATTTGTAAGGAAGTGGTTAATCGAGAATGGCTTTCAGGGTAAAGACGGTCAGGTGATTCCGGAGATGACGCCTGAAATTGTAAATTCGATTTCCGAGCGATATATCGAGCTTTATGAAAAAATCGTTGGCGAAAAATTCGTTAAAGCCGATGCTGATGCTATTGGAAATCGAATTGAAAGCAATGTTCTAAAGGCTTTGGAAACACTTTAAAATTTTATACATTAGTAAAACAAAGATTAGAAGAGATGAAATTTTCAGTTGATAAACATGATAAATATGTAACGCTGAAGCTTAAGGAGCCGAAGTTTACAAATGATAATTCTCCCGGCTTGAAATCTGAATTATATTTACTTAATGCTGAAGGATTTAAGAATATAATCGTTGATTTAAGTCACGTAAAAGAATGTACAGATGCGCAGGATTTAAGTTGCCTGTTAGTTGGTGATAGGCTTTGCAAATCAGCTGGCGGTTTATTTATCGTAACTGGAATTAATGATGAAATTGCTCCGATTATAGAATTGTCAAACATATTTCAATCTGTAACGTTTGTTAATACACTAGAAGAAGCAACTGATTTCATCTTTATGGATGAATTGGAAAAGGAATTTAGAGGCGAAAGATAAATACATTTAAATAAAATTTAAGCCTCGTAGTTTCTAAAATCTACGAGGCTTTTTATATCCTACCATTATGAAATTTGAAGTTACCATTCTTGGCAGTAGCTCGGCTACACCTGTATTTAACAGGAATCCGTCGGCGCAGCTTCTAAATTGTAATGAAAAATTTTATTTGATAGATTGTGGCGAGGGTACGCAGCAGCAGCTTACCAAATACAACCTAAAGGCTGCTCGCATTGATTATATTTTTATCAGCCATTTACATGGCGATCACTATTTTGGACTCATCGGCCTACTTTCAAGTCTGCACTTAAATGGCCGCGTTAAGCCAATGCAAATATTCGGCCCAAAGCCATTACTCGAAATCCTCGAAATCCAGTTTAAATATTCAGATACTACCTTGAGGTATCCGTTAGAGTTTTTTCCAGTAGAAGCAGATGAATCACGCCAGATTTTTGAAAATCAGGATTTAATTGTGAAGACAGTTGTCTTAAATCATCGCATTCCCACTACAGGGTTTATCTTTCAGCAAAAAAATAGACAGCGGAAGTTGATCAAAGAAAAAACTGATGATATACCGATGGTTTATTATACTGCTTTGAAAAAGGGAATGGATGTAGAATTACCAACTGGCGAGATCTTAAAAAGTGAAGATTATACTACACCAGCTGATCTGCCCAGATCTTATGCATACTGTTCAGATACCAAGTTTGATGAGCGTTACTTTGAAACGATTAAAGGCTGCGATACACTCTATCATGAAGCTACTTTTATGCATGATCTTCTTGATCGTGCTAACGAAACCCATCATACTACGGCTTTACAAGCAGGTGAAATAGCAAAGATTAATGGAATAAGAAAATTATTGATCGGCCATTTTTCATCCCGCTATAAAACACTGCAAATGCTTTTAGAGGAAGCGCAATCTGCTTTTGACAACACCGACTTAGCGGTAGAAGGAAGAACTTTCCAATTATAAAAAGATCATCATTCTGAACTAAAACAAAAAAGC
>NZ_AJLG01000127.1 GCF_000258495.1 Pedobacter agri PB92 | reverse complement strand
GAGCATTTCCTTCGCGTTCAGATAAGGTACTTAACCAGCCCTGAGGATATTCCACAATGATTTTTCTGATTTCACCTAATGCACCTTCGCGAACCATCTGTTTCGCCTGCTTTACCATTGGATAACCAGAATAGGTGTGTGTTAAGCAAAGTGTTAAACCCGTTTCTTTAACTTTAGCCTGAAGTTGTTTAGCATCCTCTAAAGTTAGCGTCATTGGTTTTTCAATCACAACATTGAATCCATGTTCCAAAGCCATCATCGCAGGGGCGAAGTGGGCAAAGTTTGGCGTTACAATGGTTACAAAATCGATTCTTTCTTCAGCAGAAAGTTCACTTTCTGCTTTGATCATCTCTTCGTAGGTTTTATATATTCTGTTATCAGGAAGGAATAATAATTTTCCAGATTCGTAACCTAATTCAGGATTGACACTTAATGCTCCGGCTGACAGTTCAATCAAACCATCCATGTTTGCCGCTAAGCGATGTACAGCACCGATAAACGCGTCTTTACCGCCGCCTATCATGCCCATTCTTAATTTTCTCTTCATTTTAGAGGTGTAGGGTTTAAGGAGTAAGGTGTAAGCTTTAAGAAAATACCTCAAACCTTACACCTTTTACCCGAAACCTTTTATATATTATTTTTTTCAACTCTTTCACTGCATAATCTGCAGCACGAGCCGTTAAAGCCATAAATGTTAAAGATGGATTTTGGCAAGCGATAGATGGCATACATGCTCCATCCGTTACGAAAACATTGCTTACCTCATGCATTTGATTCCATTTGTTAAGCACTGAAGTTTTAGGGTCATTACCCATTCTGGCCGTTCCCATTTCGTGAATTGCCATACCAGGATAACAGCCATTATCGAAAGTTTTGATGTTTTTTAAGCCCGCTTTCTCCAACATCTCAGCCGCATCGTTCATCATGTCAACACGCATTTTCTTTTCATTCTCTTTGTACTCGCAATCAATTGCCAATACCGGCTGACCCCATTTATCTTTTTTGGTTTTATCGATGTAAACCTTATTTTCATAATAAGGCAACATTTCTCCGAAACCACCTAAGCCCATAGACCATTTGCCTGGTTTAGTCATTTTCTCTTTCAAGCCCGAACCAAACGACAATTCTGCAACATCACTTTGCCAGTTGCTTCTGTTTGCACTGCCCTGATAGCCGAAACCACGTAAATAATCTCGTTTATCATTACCGATATTCTGATAGCGTGGAACGTAAATTCCATTGGCACGTCGGCCATAGGTATATTTATCATCAAAGCCTTCTGCTTCGCCGTTGGCGCCACAACGGAAATGGTGATCCATTAAGTTATGTCCTAATTGGCCGCTTGCATTACCCAAACCGTTAGGGTGTGCATCTGATGTCGAATTTAATAAAATGAAAGTAGTACCTAATGTTGATCCGTTAACAAAAACGATTTTAGCATAAAACTCCATCGTTTCGTTTGTTTGCGCATCAATTACCATCACGCCCTTTGCTTTCTTGGTGTCTTTGTCGTAAATAATGTGGTTTACGATTGAATAGGGTCTAAGCGTTAAACGCTTTGTTGCCATGGCAGCAGGAAGGGTAGAAGACTGCGTAGAAAAGTAAGCACCAAAAGGGCAACCACGACTGCATAAATTTCTATATTGGCAGTTTCCGCGACCTTTGTGAGGCACGGTAAGATTAGCCACACGACCAATCATCATGATACGTTCTCTCTTGTAAGCCTCTTCTATACGTTTCTTTACCGTTTTTTCTACAATGTTCATATCCATTGGCGGCAGAAACTCTCCATCAGGACAAAGCGGCCAATTTTCTTTAGAGCCACTAATTCCAGCAAAACGTTCTGCATAATCGTACCAGGGAGAAAGTTCTTTGTAGCGTATTGGCCAGTCATTTCCATGGCCATCCTTTGCATTATCTTCAAAGTTGTGGTCACTTAAGCGATAACTTTGGCGGCCCCACATTAATGATTTACCACCAACATGGAAACCACGGTACCAGTCGAAACGTTTATCTTCGGTATAAGGACATTCCAAATCATTCACCCACCATTTTTCATTGGCTTCCTGATAAGGATAATCTCTTTTTTTGCACCGGATGGGTACGCTTTTGCTCTTCAGTTAATTTACCGGCATGCTGAAATTCCCAGGGGCTTTTCATTGCATTTTCGTAACCTGTAATGTGTTCGATGTTCATTCCTCTTTCGAGCATGAGCACTTTTAAACCTTTTTCGGTAAGTTCTTTTGCAGCCCAGCCGCCACTAATCCCCGATCCTATCACAATAGCATCGTAAGTATTTTCAGCTTTTAAATTTGTATTTAAATTCATGATGTTTTGTCGTTGTTTAGGAAATTAAGTTGCCCATGATTTTTGACCTGGTTTTAATGGCGCATTGCCATCATACCTGCCCGGAACCAGAATGTACTCCCTTGCCTGGGTACAACCAATTTCTGACGCGTAATAACCCAGCAAAGTGAGGTCTCTTGCTGTAACAAAAAAGTAAACCAGATCTTGATTTTCCGGCGCTTTAGTTTCTTTTTGAGCAATTGACATCAATCTTAAATCAACCATTAGTTTGGTTTTCTCAGCAACAGTTAAACTCATGTAGTTTTTGCCGAAATCTTTCATTGCTTTCTCCTGTAACTGTTGAAAACCTCTTGCGAAAGAAGTTTGCATGGTTGCCGGATAACAATCCTTCATCATCATCGGAATAAATTTTCCTAAACCCGCAGCTTTAGCTCCAGGTGATGATTTAGTAGTAGGCACAATGATATTGGCAAATTCAGCAAAGATTTTTTCATCCTGAGCGGAGAATGAAACAAAGTTTTTTTCATTTTCAGGGAGCGTAAAACTTTCGAATAAAACGCCCATTGTACTCGCTGAGATGGCTCCTCCCAGCAAGAATGCAACGTTTTTGAGTGCTTCTCTTCTATGCATCGTTTTCGTTATTTTTTATATTGGTTACTTAAGCGTTGAATGAGTAATATTAGAAAAAATATGCCGTAAAAATCAAATCTGTTGCGTTAAAATGCAGATCTGCAATGCGATTGTTACCACATAGAATAATTCTAAATAAGGTAGTAATTAGCGTCTGAATAACGTTTATTATGGGTTTTTGTAATGCGATTTGTTCGTGTAATTATTACAATAACTATATATAAACGTGATATTTACTAATAAATACCGAATTTCATTTCTAATCTTTAATTAGTCCCTCAAATAAGGTTATTTTTTACGTAGTTATAACTTTCAGTAATGCTTTCGTAGGGATCTTTTTTTATCAAATCCTGTTCTGTAAAAATATAATCCAGGCCTGCCATTTTCGATTCGGCAAAAATACTTTTGAAATCTATTCGTCCTGAACCAACTTCGGCAAAAACAGCTTTATCTTGCTTGTCCATATCTTTAACATGGAACATTTTATAACGTCCCGGATTTTTCTTAAACATATCAACAGGATTTAAACCTGCGTTTACCGCCCAAAAAATGTCCAGCTCGAAACCAACCAGTTTAGCGTCAGTTTCTTTTAATAAAATATCATATCCAGTTATGCCATTTCCCTGATCTTTAAACTCGAAGTTGTGGTTATGGTAAGCCAGTTTCAAACCAGCCTTTTTACAAAGCTCTCCTGCGATATTAAAACGAGCTGCCATTCGTTTGTAATCGTCTAGCGTTCCATTTGTTCTGATGTCAGTAGGCAGGGCAGGAATCACAAAATATTTTTGTCCGACACTGTTGGCCACTTCAATATGTGACTTTAGGATTTTTTCATCACCTGTAGATAAAAACTCAGTGGTGTTATAATGACCGCTTGGGCAAGTTAGATTATTATCTTTCAATAATGTGTTAAAATCTTTTGCTTCTAGCCCCCAAAAACCTTTCACCTCGTATTTACCTGGATAACCATAGTAAGTTTCCACCTGGTTATAGCCAATTTTAGCTACATGCGCAATTGTCTCCTTCACATCGGCAGTTAATTGTTCTCTTAATGTAAACAGGCCGATTCCAATTTTGGAAACTTTTGCTGGTAGAGCCAAAGCTGATGTGATTACTGAGGGACTTAAAAATGCAGCTACTGCGGCCAAACTTGTTTTTTGTAAAAATGATCTTCTTGTTGTCATGATGTAAATGGATTAAAAAAGCCGGGAGTTAACCCCCGGCTTTAGCTGTTAAAATGAATAAGCCAATGATCCCCAGAAAGTACGTTGAAGTAAAGTTCTGCCAATCATTAATTGACCAGGAGTTACGCTTGCGAAGTCTCTGAATTGATCTCCACGAACATCACCCTCTGTCAACACTTTTGCATCTAACAAGTTGTCTGCCCAGAATCTTATTGCTATTTTCTTAGTAAAGTTGTAACCAGCTCCTGCTTTCATTACCACATAACCTGGTAATTTGTAGCTTTCACTTGGAGAAGTGAAACGGCTGCCTACATAGTTTGCTGCTACATATAAATTGAAGTTCTTGAAATCATAGTTCGCACCAAGTTCAGTATTTAACACCGGAACACGTTCTGTTCTATTTCCTGTAAAGCTGTAAATACGGTTTCCAAATTCTGCGGCAACAGCGGCATTTCCACTGGTATTTGCTTCGTAGTCAGTGTATTTGGAATCTTGTAATGTTCCGGTAAATCTTAAACTCAAAGGCTTGGCGATTCTGTACGAAATTTCATACTCAGCACTGAAAGTTCGTGTAGAGCCAAATGCCACCAATGCTTGTGTTCCTGCAGCAGTTGTTGGTACATTGATACTTAGGGATACGTTTTTGATAGCAGAATAACTTCCTGATGCGAAAATTGCCAGGTTGTTTTTAGCATACTTGAAACCGATTTCTCCCAAATAAACCGGACGTTTTTTAATGTTTGCACCATTATAAGCCGAAGCATTATAATCGCCAATATTAGGCGCATTGTAAGCTTTTGTAGCACGGGCAAACATACTGGCGGTAGCACTAATTTTGTAATTTGCACCCACTGACGCTGCCCAGTTGGTTAGTGTTTCATCATAAGCGGTATAACCCAAAATATTCGGACTTGCAGCTGCTGTGATGTTTACCGTTCCGTTTGCATTTAAGGCATAGTATGGTCTGTCGCCTTTTACATTTTGATTATCAATCCTTGCTCCGATATCTAAACGCCATTGTTCAGATAATTTAATTTCATCTCCTGCATAAAGTGATAATGTTCTGGTATCGCCAATGAAAGTATTTTTTGTTTGAATAGTACGCTCCAATGCTGTTGGCGATTGTAATATAATGCTCGGATGTTCTTTAAATTCAGTAAATGAACGGAAGGCAAAACGTAAATCATCACGATTGTATTGATGAATTCCGGCACCGATATTTAAGCTGTGATTTTTAATAGTTTTCTTCAAATCCAAATAATCAACAATTTGAACATCACTGTTAATCTGTCCCTGAGCGTTTGATGTCACTACATAATCGCCTGAAACAAAAGGTGCAACACTGCCACCCGGATAATAGTATGGCGTGGCTGCCGTTCTTGCGACAATGCCAGCTGGAGCAGTGTAGGTGCTGTTGGTATGTGTATTCTGGTAACGGAAATTGTTTACAATCTGCCATCCACCATCAGTTAAATAATTGAACTGAAAACCCGCTGATCCTAATTTTGTATGGATACCATCGGTTAAGCTAAAGTTATGTACACCTGTTGCCGGATCATTGTAACTCCATTCTGTTTGAATGGGAATAATCGACTGTGTAGCCATATTATAATCGCGGTAGGTAGTTGGTTTGCCCGTTCCATCGTAAGGGTAGTAGCTGGTAAGTAAAAATTGTACTTTATCATTCAGATATTTACCATACACGCGGATAAAACCTTTGTTATTTTTAAAATTAAAAGTCATGTTGCCTTTAATTTGCCCGCCTTGGTTAGCTGGGTTAAAACCTTGGTCAACTACGCCATTATCAGTACGATAGAAGCCGCCAATGTTATATTTAATCTGATCATTGATTTTTCCACCGGTATTTCCATCAAAACGATATAAACCCTGAGAGAAACCAGTGGTAAATTTTACCTGACCATACTGTTTATCGGCACCTACATAGCTCAAATTGTTTACAACAGCGCCAGGTGTATTCGCCTGAATAATAGAAGCGTTTCCTCCTCTAACAGCTTCGATATTCTGAATGGTTAAATCTGTTTTATAGTATTGATCTACAGAAGGATTGGTGTTGAATCCAGTTGGGAGCAGGGGTAAACCATCTTCCTGGATTCCTAAGAAAATATAACCGCCTTGCTGTGGAAATCCACGCACCCAAACGTTACCCGGACCATCACCACCGGTACTTTCTACCGTTAAACCCGGAATTGCTTTCAACAAATCGGTACTATTTAAAGGTGCCCTATTGGTAATATCTTTATTGCTTACAGAAGTTAAGGCAACGGAGCTTTCGAGTTTTTTCTTCGGATTTCCACCGGTAACCATTACACTTTCCAGCTGTAAATTATCTTCCGATAAACTGATGGTGATGTTTTCATCGGCGTTTCCGGCAGAGAGATTTACCTCTTTCGAGATGTATCCCACATAACGAACTACCAATACGCGGCTATCTACGGTTAATCCTCGCAAAGCAAAGTTTCCGTTTTCATCAGTTGTGGTACCAATGGTTTTACCTTTCACCGTAACAGAAACGCCAGGAATCGGATTACCCTTGCTATCTAACACTTTACCGGTTACTACGCCATCGAACGCTTTTAATAATTCGAGGTTGTTATTAGCGGGAATAGAATAGAGCAAAATTTGATCTTTAACTATCCTATATCCCACGTCATAACGTTTTAGCGAATTCTCAAGAAAGTATTTAAGTTTTTGATTGACAACATTGATGGATATTTTTCTATCCGAATTAATTAACTGCGGACTGTACACAAACTTTACGTTTGCCAGCATTTCGGTTTTAGCAATAATGGTTTTTATATCGGTTTGATCAGCTTTGATCGAAATAGGTTTATTCAAAAATTCCTGGGCGTCGACATTTTTGGCAAATGCGCCACAAGTAAAAATTATTATTGTAAGTATTTGGTAAATCGAAACTCTCATTGCATATATCGCCAGCGAAATAAGTTGATTTTTTTTCATAAATTTGATTATTGTTCATTAAATGATTGGATTTATTGGACATAGAAATACCATGAATACATTCTAATGTATTTAACTCGCCGGCAATGCCCCACATTGTCGGCTTTGTTTTTTAGAAAATATTATGGATGAGGTAGCGCCCGCTACTGGCTGAAATAGGTCATTTCTCTCTTCATAATTTTATATATTTTGGTTAGTGTTTATTAGAAACCACAATGCTGGTTCCCTGGATGTAATATTTGCTGGAAATGGTTCCACAGATTAAATCAAGCTGCTCATATAGCCCTTTTTTACTTAAATCTCCGGTAAAAGTGTAATTTGAAATCTGCTCATGATCAGATTTTATTTCGATGCCATAAGCTTCAGATAAAGTTTCAAAAATATCTTTGATGCTTTTTTCTTTGAAGTTATAGCTTAGATTAGATGGAACATTGTAAGCTTCGGCCAATGGAATGGGTTTGCTCACTAAAGTTTTATTTAGTTTATGATCATTAAAAATACCTTTTTGATTTGGTGTCAGCAGAATAGGTCGAGCCAGTTTTTCGGTAGATAAACCAAAAAGTGAACTTTTTTCATTTTCCTGCACTTTAACCTTACCTGTTCTTACTGCAACCTGTGCAGGCATTTTTTCTGTTGATGATTTTACCCAAAAGCTGGTACCTAAAACGCTAACCACCAGTTTCTGATCATACACATAAAATGGTCTCTTAGGGTTTTTGCTTACCGAGAAAAAAGCGGTTCCTTTTAAATAAACCATTCTTTTATTGGCAGCAAAAACCTTTGGATACAAAATATTTGCCTGCGGCTTTAAGGTTACAGTACTATTGTCGCTAAGCGATATAATGATGGGACGATCAGTGTCATTGGTTTTGCTGATGAGCGCTATGTCACCGTTTTCACTTATGAATGCTTCTTCAGCAGGGTTGTAATTGGCAAAGTATAATCCTCCAATTAAAAACGCAATGGTAATTGAGGCCGCGATTGCAAATTTAGGCCAGAGCTTTTTGATTTTTACAGGTTTAACAACTTCATCTTGGGCTCCGCTTATTTTAAGCCAGATATTATCCTGCATTTCATCTAACTCAGTTGATGATAAATCTTTAAAGTTTCTGTTATTTAAATTATGATACCATTTATCTACCCAAAGCTTTTCGGCTTCAGTGCAGTTCCCAGTTTGATAACGGGTTAGTAAATCGTTGAATGATTTCTGGTTCATAAGGAAAAATATTTGGCTCTATACAATACAAGTAACGCAACTAAGCATAAACCCTAAACCTTCAGATAAAAAAAAGCTCAATATTTTTTTAATGAACTGAAAATCAGCTAGAAAAAGATGTAAAAATTTTTGATATACTCTTTAATTCTTTTGATGGAGCGGGTAATGTGGTATTCTACTGCCTTTTCCGAAATGTTCAATTCGGTAGAAATATCTTTTGTAGATTGATGCTGATACCGGCTCAAACGAAAAACCTCCTGTGTTTTTTCGGGTAAAGAATTAATCCCTTTCTCGATTATGGAAGATAGATCGTGCAGATCTACCTGGTTGGAAGTGTCATGATGATCTTCTGAATAGGTGAGTGTTTGGTACTCCATATATTTGTTCTCCATTACCAAGCTACGTACATGGTTAATTACACTTAGCTTTAAAGCACCAAAAAGATAGGCCTGAAGGTTGTTAATTTGTAAATCGAGGCGTTTTTCCCAAAGTGAGATGAAGATATTCTGAACCAATTCCTCCGCAACAATTTTATCTCCGGTTTTTTTATAGGCCGCATACAGCAGCTCTTTGCTAAAGCCGAAATATATTTTCTCGTAAGCCTGCTTATCGCCTTGTTTTAGGCGGTTAAGTAAATCAATAGACTTTTCAGGCTCTTGGGGAGTCATTTATTTATTTGGTTATGTTGGGGAGACTAAAGTAAATGTAGGAATTTATTTCATTTTGAAAACCCATTACACTTTAAAATTAACAATATTCTTCCGTATTTATACTCCAGAGATTTTTAAAGATATGGCTTAGTGTAAATAATTTATAGCCCTTTTGTCTCATTTTTTTACCTTTGCTCAATCTCTAAAAAATTATGCAGGAAAAAATTATTGTTTTGGGCTCTAACGGGCAGATTGGAACCGAATTGGTTACCATGTTAAGGAAAATATATGGCGATGATCATGTTGTGGCTTGTGATATTCGCAGACCCGATTATGACATCAAAAATTCTGCGCCGTTCGAGTTTGTTAACGTTTTGGATAAGGAGATGATTAATGGCATTTTTAAGAAATACAAACCCACACAGGTTTATCTTCTGGCCGCTTTATTATCGGCAACCGGTGAGCAAAATCCTAAGTTAGCCTGGGACTTGAATATGAACGGGCTATTAAATGTTTTAGATTTAGCCTTGGAATATAAAGTTGCAAAAGTTTACTGGCCAAGTTCAATCGCGGTGTTTGGTCCGAATTCTCCAAAAGATAATACTTCACAGTATTGTGTTATGGATCCAAATACCGTTTACGGAATTAGTAAATTGGCTGGTGAGCGCTGGTGCGAATATTATAATCAAAAATATGGCTTAGATGTTAGAAGCATTCGTTACCCTGGTCTGATTAGCTGGAAGGCTGCTCCAGGTGGTGGAACAACAGATTATGCCATCCACATTTTTCATGAGGCGTTGAAAAAAGAAAGTTACCAAAGCTTTTTAAGTGCCGAAACTGAATTGCCAATGATGTATATGGATGATGCCATTCGCGGCACTATTGAATTAATGGATGCGCCGGCTGATCAAATTACGGTTCGCAGCAGTTATAATTTTGGTGGAGTGAGCTTTACGCCTGAGGTTTTAGCTGCCGAAATCAGAAAACATATTCCTAACTTTACCTTAACTTACGCCAATAATGATCCGCGTCAGCAGATTGCAAACAGCTGGCCACGTTCTATTGATGATAGTTTTGCAGCAAAAGATTGGGGATGGAAACCAGAGTTCGATTTATCGAAACTCACAACAGATATGTTAAATAATTTAAAGAAATAAAGTAGATGGTTTAAGTAAGAGATTTAGGGTGTTCAACCCAGTCTTGATACTTGATACTAAATACTGAATACTAAAAAATGGGAAGAGCATTCGAATTTAGAAAAGAAAGAAAATTTAAGCGTTGGGCCAAAATGGCGGTTCAGTTTACGCGTATTGGTAAAGATATTGTAATGGCGGTAAAGGAATCAGGACCTCACCCTGAAACCAACTCTCGTCTGCGTACAGCGATGCAAAATGCCAAAGCCGTGAACATGCCTAAAGATAGGGTAGAAGCTGCAATTAAGCGTGCATCCGATAAATCGATGGCCAACTATGAGGAAATTGTTTATGAAGGTTATGCACCACATGGCGTTGCGGTTTTAATTGAAACGGCTACTGATAACACCAATCGTACTGTGGCGAATATTCGCAGTTATTTCAACAAAACAGATGGTTCTTTAGGCAAAACCGGTTCATTGGATTTCGTTTTCAACCGTAAATCTATTTTCCGTTTTGTACCTGCCGAAGGTTTAGATTTAGAAGAACTGGAATTTGAATTAATTGACGCTGGTTTAGAAGAACTTTATGTAGAGGCTGATGAAGAAGGAAACGATATTGCGGTAGCGCAAGGTGCTTTCGAAAACTTCGGATCTTTGCAAAAAGCTTTGGAAGAAAAAGGAATTGAATTGAAAAGCTCAAAATTAGAGCGTATCGCATTATCGCACCACGAGGTAACAGAGGAGCAAGCTGCCGATGTACTAAAACTGATTGATAAATTAGAGGAAGATGATGATGTTCAGGCGGTTTATCACAACATGGCTGAATAAAAATTAATGAATATTATTAAAAAGGCTTGAGGATTTTTCCTCAAGCCTTTTTTGTTTTTTAATGATAATAAAATAACGATTAATTAAAACAATTATATTTTTAGCAGCGCAAGTTTAGTGCTTTTTGGCATCAGCAGTCCCGCCAACATTTCAAGTTCTCACCCGCTGAAAAATCGGGCTCCGGGCTTTTCATTATGTCGGGTCTAAATTATTCAGGCAAACCGAAGTTAACTAAACCTAACAGCAGCGAACACGAACCCGATTTTTCTCGGGTGAGTAAAGCGAATGGCAGGGCTTTCGTAACCGATAAGATGCCTGCCTTTGCTTTCCAAATGCTTTATTTAAAATTCGATAGGGTAGGCATTGCGCTTTCTATTAAAGTAAAGTGAAGAAATCTTTAAACCTGAAAATCCTGATTTAAAGATTTCGCTGTTTTGCTTTGCTACTGATCGGGATGAGGATAGGTCTAGACTAATTTTTCTGATGCCCAAACAGCCAAGGCAACAATTCTGGTTCAGCGAAAGCACTGTTCCAACTGTTGTGGTTGGCATTAGGGTATAATGTAAATTTCACTTCTTTTCCAACAACTTTTAAACGTTCGGCAATAGCCATTGAAAAGGCGGGATCAACAATATCGTCCTTTCCACCATGAAATATCCACAGTGGAATGTTTTTGTATTTCGTAATGTTGTTGGTATTGTCTCCACCACAAATGGCAAAGGCTGCAGCAAATGTTCTGCGTTGTCGCCTTAATAATTCGTAAGTACCCATTCCTCCCATTGATAATCCGCCAACGTAAACCTGCTCCTTATTTACATATGGCTTTTTTAGAAAATCCTTCACCATGCGGCGTAAAGCATGCATAGCTTTTGTCGGTTTGCCACCCTCTACAAAAGCGAAGTTCCTTTTACCTTTATCATTGGTAGTGATGTTCACATTTGCCCAATAGCTATCTAGCGGACACTGCGGGAAAACAATAATTGCAGGGAAGTTCCGTCTGATATCATCCTTCAAAAACAATTTCGCTCCATGCGTGAGTTGCTTTTCATTGTCACTTCCGCTCTCTCCGCGACCGTGGAGTACAAATAAAACAGGATATTTTTGTTTGGGATTAAAATTTTCGGGAAAGAGAATCCGGTAATAAATCGAATCTTTACCTTTAATGAAGTTACCTTTATCGTATTTTTTTAAGTCCTGAGCATTTAGAATTTGTGCTGCAAACAGCAAACAAATGGCTAAAAAAAAATTCTTCATATCACAAAATTAAAAAACCCTGATTACTTTACAATAGTTCAGGGTTATATGATCGAGCCTAACCTTGATCATTTGTATATACCGTTTTATAGAATTGTCATCCCAGAGCTTGTCGATGGGCACTTTTATAAACGTTTCGACAAGCTCAAAGTGACATGATTAATGAACCAATTTAAATTTATTGATCTCTATTTCAAAGAAAAAGATGCCGCTTTTGCATCTCTTGAATTGGTGCCAATAAACACTTGAAAATCTCCAGGTTCAGCCACAAATTTAAGATCAGAATTATAGAATTTGAGATCATTCTCCGAAATGTTAAAGCTAATCGTTTTGCTTTCACCCGCTTTCAGCGACACTTTCTGGAAACCTTTTAATTCCTTAACCGGGCGGGTAATGCTGCCAACCAAGTCGCGGATATACAACTGCACCACCTCTTTGCCATCATATTTGCCGGTATTGCTTAAGGTAACTGATGCGGTGATCGATTTACCTTTGGTTAATGTGTTTGCACTTAACTTCACATCACTATAATTAAATGTAGTATAGCTTAAGCCGAAACCGAATGGATACAATGGATCATTACTTACATCCAGATAATTCGAACGGAATTTCTCAAACCATTTACCTTCAGCCAGTGGTCTACCTGTATTTTTATGTGCATAATACAAGGGCACCTGACCAACGTTTTGAGGGAAAGTTGCACTCAGCTTACCTGAAGGATTAACCTTTCCGAAAAGCACATCAGCAATTGAATTTCCTGCCTCGCTACCTGGAAACCAAACGTTCAAAATAGCAGGAATATTCTCCTCTTCCCATTTCAAAGCAAGCGGGCGACCAGTAAATAATACCAGGACCACTGGTTTTCCAGTTTTAGCCAATGCTTTTAATAGATTTTTCTGTGTTTCCGGAATTTGAATATCCGTTACACTACTTGCTTCTCCGGTAAATTCGGAACCTTCGCCCATGGTAGCAATAATGACATCTGATTTATCGGCCACTTTTAAAGCTTCTTTAATCATTTCCTCTTCCGAGCGAGTATCTCGTTTGTATGTTGGGTTGTGAACGTTTACATAACGATGTTCCGCCACAGAATCAGCAAGGAAATTAGAACCACGGGCAGTTAATATCTTAGCATCATTACCTAAAGCATTTTTTAATCCTTGTAAAACCGTAACTGATTTATCGAACAACGCCGCAACACTCCAGGTTCCATACATATTAGCCGTATTGTCTGCCAATGGACCAATCAAACCAATTGTACCTGACTTTTTTAAAGGAAGAACATTGTTTTTGTTTTTAAGCAGTACAAAACTTTCTGCCGAAATTTCGCGAGCAATCTGACGGTTTTCTGCGTTAAATACCTCTTTTTCGGCCCTTGCCGGGTCGCAAAATTTATATGGATCGGTAAATAAACCTAGTTTATATTTTGCTTGAAGCACTAAACGGCAAGCTCTGTTAATTTCATTTATACTAACTTTTTTCTCAGCTAATGATTTTTTTAAAGTGCCTAAAAAACCCTCGCCAACCATATCCATATCAATACCAGCATTCATTGCTAAAGCTGAAACGGTTTGTAAATCGCCCATGCCATGTGCAATCATTTCAGGGATGCCAGTATAATCTGTTACCACAAAACCTTTAAAACCCCATTGGTTACGTAAAACCTCAGTCATTAACCATTTACTTCCCGTAGCCGGAATACCATCAACTTCATTGAAAGATGCCATAATGCTTGCTGCACCGGCATCAACAGCAGCTTTGTATGGTAGTGTGTACGT
>NZ_AJLG01000126.1 GCF_000258495.1 Pedobacter agri PB92 | reverse complement strand
ACGTACACACTCGTTTGAGCTGTACTTCGTGCTCATAGCCAGCAAAAATCCGTGAAGCTTTAATCGGTTTACCCTTATAATGCATATAACAAAGGCAATCCTGCTTCAGTTCTTCCTTTGTTAGTGGTTCCTGATTGAACGGATTTAAACTAATGCACCAGGTTCCGGTTGAGATGAGGATAAACGGCGTGTTAAAATTTGCCAGGTAGGGAATCAATGCCGCGGAACTATCGTGAAGCCCTACACCCACCTGGAAAGTTGCCCCATTAAACTCGGTTTTAACACTGGAATCTGCTGGGGTAAAAGCACCAAATTTCTGATCAATTTTTTCTGAAGTTACCCAGTGATGGTATTCATTTTTGTTAAAATGCCACAGCTGGGTATGGCAACCAATACTGGTAATATCTGCAATTGCTTTTCCGGTGATGAGATAGCTTAGATATTGCGGCAAATGTAAAGCCCATTTTACTTTATCGAAAATAGCAGGTTTTTCGTGCTTTAATCGATAAAGCTGCATGCCTGAGTTTAAGCTTCCTAAAATTGGTGAGGCTGTTTCTAAAGAGATTTTTTCTTCCCCACCATATTTTGCATAAAATTCCTGCTTCAGCGTTTCCGGGTATTCTTTGAGGTAATTATAGAGGGGCGTTAAAGGTTCGCCGTTTTCATCAAGATAAACAAAACTGGCCCCATAAGTTGAGAAATTAACCGCCTTAATATCGAACTCTTTCATTTGCAATACTTGTTGCAATGAATCATAAACGGATGATTTAAGACTTTCCAAATTTTCACATGGTTCACCGTCTTCATCCACCGTTTCTACGAAACGAGCAGATCGCTCGTAAACGATCTGATAATTTTCATCAATTAAAAAAAGCTTTTTGTTCGTTTTCCCAACGTCAAATATTGCAATAACCGGTTTTGGCATTTCTCTCGCTCCTATTTATAAACCTGTAGCTACAGTATTTCCTCTGTGATCAACTAAATTACTTCTAACAGCTAAATCGCGGTATAAGCCAATTGGCGATAAGGCAGCACCCGCTCTTAATCTTGCTTCGGCAACTAATGCTCTTAAATCGGTACGGAAAGTATTTTGCAAAATTTCTTGTGCACCAGCCACATCATTGTTATCCTGAGCAGCATTAAGTGCTTTACGATCAACCAGTAAAGCTTGTGCATAAGCAATCATGATGGCCTCAACCGATTGTAATAAATCTTCCAAAGGATCTTTTACATTATGCGAGGCATCGATCATCCATCCTAAATCTTTAGCGTGATTCATCCCTTTGGCATCCATTCCTTCAACCAGTTCATTGAAAATCAAAAACAACTGATAAGGCTTAATGCTTCCTGCGGTTAAATCATCATCACCATATTTAGAATCGTTGAAGTGGAATCCACCCAGCTTTCCTTCCATTAAAAGTAAAGCTACAATTTGCTCAATGTTTGCGTTTGGCAAGTGGTGACCTAAATCAACCAATGTATAAGCTTGTTTGCCTAATTTGCTGGCATAAAGCAAGGATTGACCCCAGTCTCCAACTGTAGTAGAATAAAAATTCGGCTCGAAAGCTTTATATTCTACAAACATTTTCCAATCGCCTGGTAAAGCCGAATAAATTTCTTCTAAACTTTCTAAAGTATTTTCAAAAGCTTTGCGGAAATTAAGTTGTCCTGGAAAACATGATCCATCAGCCAACCAAACCGTTAACGCATCAGAACCCAATGCAATACCATGTTTAATTACTTCGATGTTATGCTCAATGGCTTGTTTACGTACCGCTTTGTTTACGTTTTGTAACGAGCCAAATTTATAGCTGTGTGCCGAACCTGCCTGATCCTGAAAGGTGTTCGAATTCATGGCGTCGAACTTTAAACCATAGCTTGACGCCAGTGATTTTAAGCTTTCTGCATTTTGTGGAATATCCCATGGAATGTGAAGCGAGATGGCACCACTTGCACCGTTTAAGGCATGTAGTAAACCTACATCTTCAATTTTTTCTTCTATGGTACGCGGCTCACCGCCTGTAATGGCAAAACGTCCGAAACGTGTTCCTCCTGTTCCTAAAGCCCAAGATGGAATCGCAATTTGAAAATCAACCAGTTTTTGGATTACGCTTTCCAAATCAACGTGCGACCAATCTTCTTTTAAAAAATTAAGTTTGCGTTGATGGGTGGTTAAAAGGGAGTCGTTGTGTTTTTCAATTTGGTTCTGCTCGATATTCATGAGAATACTTGGTTTGTTAGGTTAATAAATAAAGCGAAAATTCGCCTTGTTCTAATCATCGTAAAACGATGAGGATTATTTAAAGTCATTTCCAGTCTGTGGCAAGCCACAGACCGAGAGAACAACTTACTAAAACTAAATTTTAAAATTTAAGACCTTTCATTGCAAATGGAACGCAATTCGTAATCATTACCAGCCTCAGCTATCTCCATTAACTTTATTCGAATAGATGACCTCGTACCTCGCAATGACGGTCGTAAACTTATTATCTTGAAAATGCCATGGCAACGCCGCCATCAACATTTAGCATATTTCCAGTTGATTTGCTTAACAAACCACCAACAAAGGCGAAACATGCATTGGCAATATCATCGGGTAAAATAATTTGGTTCAACAAAGTACGCTTTGCATAATAAGCAGGCAATTCGGCAACGGTAATGCCATAAGCTTTTGCCCGGCCTTCAGCCCATCCACCAGCCCAGATATTGCTATCGCTGATTACTGCATCTGGGTTTACCACGTTTACACGAATATTATCGGCGCCTAATTCCGCAGCATTTAACCTGCTTAAATGAAGTTGTGCTGCTTTCGCGCTACCGTAACCTGCGTTGTTTGGTCCACTTACCAATGAGTTCTTACTCACAATATTAATGATATCGCCACCAATATCTTGCTTTTGCATCGTTTTTGTTGCAGCCTGGGTAATGAAGAACTGACCTTTAACTAAAACATCGTACAATAAATCCCAATCTTTTTCCGTGTGATCGCCAATGGTTTTTGAAATTGATAATCCAGCATTATTTACGATGATATCTACTCCACCGAAAGCCAATGCTGCAGCATCAAAAGCGCCATCAATATCTTCCTGAGAAGTTACATTCAATACTGCAGTAGCGTAAGAATCTTTGCCAAATTGTTTTTCAAAGTCAGCACCCGCTTCAGCTAAACGCTCCGCATTCATGTCGTTTAAAATCACCACGCCACCTTCAGCAACAAACTTCTTCGCAATGGCTTTACCAATACCACCAGCACTACCCGTAATCAAAGCGATTTTTCCGGTAAGTGGTTTTGGTTTTGGCATGCGTTGTAATTTTGCTTCCTCCAATAACCAGTATTCAATGTTGAAAGCTTCCTGATGCGGCAAAGAGGTATATTCTGAAATCGCTTCAGCGCCTTTCATCACATTAATCGCATTGATATAAAATTCAGCTGCCACTCTGGCGGTTTGTTTATCTTTTGAAAAAGTAAACATGCCAATTCCAGGATATAAAATCACAACCGGATTTGTATCACGAATAGCCGGGCTATTATCATGCTTGCAAGTTTCGTAGTAATCGGTATACATGGCTCTGTACGCATCGAAAGCTGGCAATAGCGCTTCTTTTATCGCTTTTGTATCAGAAAGATCGGCATCTGCTTTCAAATCTAAAACCAAAGGACTGATTTTGGTTCTCAAAAAGTGATCAGGACAACTGGTTCCCATCGGAGCCAAACGAGAAAGATCATTAGAATTGGTGAATTCTAAAACACGTGCATCATCAGTAAAATGACCAATCATGTGTTGTTTAGAAGAACATAAACCTCGTAAAATCGGTGCTAATGTAGCAGCTTGTTTTTTACGCGTCCCAGCCTCAGCGCTTTCAATTTTTTGTCCGCCAAACACAGGACCTTTCTTGCCGTAATTCTGTGCTAGATATTCAGAACAGATTTCAATTACATCAAGGGTATTTAAATAACTTTCGTAAGCAGTATCGCCCCAGGTGAATAAACCATGAGAACCCAACATAATTCCACGGATACCTGGATTTTCATCCAAACATTTTTTTAATGTCAATCCCAGTTCAAAACCTGGTTTTTTCCATTCTACCCATCCAATGGTTCCACCAAATAACTCTTCAGTGATTTTTTTTCCATCTTTTGCAGCCGCGATTGCAATCGCTGCATCAGGGTGTAAGTGATCGATATGTGCGAAAGGTAAAAATCCGTGTAGTGGTGTATCAATTGACGGTGCTTTTGAACTTAAATCAAAAATGCAGTGGTTGAATAACTCCACCATTTCATCTTCATGTTCCACACCACGGTAAATATTTTTTAAGCTGCGTAAACGATCTACATAAAGCGCTGCAAGACCACTTTTTTTCAAGGTTCCCAAGTCTCCGCCTGATCCTTTAACCCACATCACTTCAGTTTCCGATCCTGTTAAAGGATCTTTTTCCAGTAACTTACATGAAGTGTTTCCACCACCATAATTGGTTAGGCGTAAATCGGCGCCTAGTAAATTAGAGCGGTAAATTAACAATGCAACTTCATCTCCAGCTAGTTTTGCGGCTTCCTCTTCATTCCACAAATAGCTTACATGCTTATAATTTTTCGTTTCGATTGACATTATAGTATTTTGATTTTTTTTATATGATTTAACCTTTAAGTGAATTACCGTAACCCACAATTAATACGGATGCGATGATGGTTAGAATACCAACCAATACGGTAATTAATGTTTTCCTGGATACGCCTTTCCATTCTTTTAAAACCAGCCCCCAAACGTTGGCAATTAAGATGATGAAGGCCATGTGCAATATCCATGAACTGGCGCCATTACCCATTTTGCTCTCTCCCATACCATAAAAAAAGAATTGCAGAAACCAGGTTGTTCCTGCTAGTGCTGAAAAGATATAGTTTTTTAGAAGTGGTGTTTGCTTATTTGTATAGTCGCCGAATGTTTTGTTTCGGGCGTTTAGGATCATACACCAGATAAAGTTGGTCGTTAATCCTCCCCATAATACAATGATATAAGTTACATTATTAGAGAATAGAAAATTTCCGGTTTCAGTGGGATTTGCTGCTTTCCAGATGGAGTTCGCGGCATCGGCCATTGGTTTACCCGCTTCGATACCAAAGTTAAAACAGGCACTTAATACCCCCGATACGATGCCTACAAATAAACCTAGACCAAATTTAAACTCAGTTTTCACTTCCAGTCCATGTGGATCGGTAACGCCAGTATTAATTTCCTTTTCTTTCATCATTCCGGCTTTTCCGCAAATGATAATCCCTAACACACAAACCAAAAGTCCCAGCATTACCATTCTTCCCCAATCGGTATTTAAAAACATGGTAAAAGTATCTTTGCCTTCCTGAGGGAAAACATCAAAATAAATGGATGGCAAAATAGAACCCAAAACCATACAAAGGCCTAAAATGATACTGCTTCCTAGTGACACGCCCAGATAGCGAACACCTAAACCATAGGTTAAACCTCCTATGCCCCAAAGGATACCAAAAAAGTAAGTTAAGGTTAGAATCTGACCACTGGTGGTAGAAATGATATCAGTAAAATTAGGAATGGTTAAATAAGCTGCTAAAGGAGGAACAATTAACCAGGAGAAAATACCGCCCACGATCCAATAACTCTCCCAGGCCCAACCTTTTACTTTTTTATATGGAATGTAGAAACTTCCCGATGCGAAACCGCCGATGAAGTGAAAAATAACGCCTAAAAATGCCTGCATGCTCTGATGATTAAAATATTTGGTTGGTCTAAAATAGAGATAGCCTAATGCTTAACTGTTATGAACTGTTATGTTACTCGATCATGATCTGAACTGGTCCGATCAAGCCTGAAGGCAGCAATGGATCTGTCTTTTTAAATACAATATTGGTGTTGGTTAAACGCTTTTCTTTAGGCAATGCGGCATCTCCAATCAACCTGTTAGGCCATTGGTTAATGATTTCGATTTCCAGCTTGTTCTCGCCTGATTTTATACTATTGGCAATATCTACCCGCCAAGGACTGGTCCATATTGTACCTAAATTTTTACCATTTAGCTTCACCGATGCGATGTTCTTAACTACGCCCAAATCTAAAAACATACGTTTATCTTTAGCCGGTAAATTGCAGGTAAAGCTTTTACGATAAACTGCTTTACCGGAATAAAACCTGATTCCCTCATCACTGTGCTTGCTCCAATCAATCAGTTCGTCAAAAATAATTTTGTTCGGACCTCCCCATTTAGGATTGAAATTCACTTCCCATGCGCCCGTTAAAATTTGCTTTTGAGTCAATACCGGAAATAGGGTTTTGCTTTGAGCAGGCATTGCTGTTTTCGCCTTCGGAAAAATAACAAAGTAAGATTGAAACCGGGCAAACTGAAGATCAATCGTTATCCGGCTTCCACTTTTTTTAAATGGAACAGCTTTAATGATTTCACCGGTAACCGCATCCCAAAGTTGTGGCTGCCCGTTTACCCTAAAAGTACAACTGGAGTTTACTGCATGATCCAACCGGTTGGTGATGAAATAAATATCTTCACTGGCAGTTTTCCGGTGAATAAAATCTATAAAATTTTCCTTTCCTGAATACTCAAAATCTGGAAGTATGCCATCATTAAACAGCACATTACGGACATTTTCATTATAAAAAACCCGCCCACTGCCAAGGTGATTCAGTTTGACTGATTTCCCATTAGCCTTACCCCAAAGTAAATTTGCTTTGGATTTGATATACTGATCGCAAGCTGGAAAATTACCAAGGCCCGGCGACTTTTGAGGTTTAGGACCAATGATCGTTGCGCCGGCCTTTACCAGTTCTTCGAGCTTTGCGATTACCTTTTCGGGCATACGTTCATCATCGGCAAGTACCAACACACGGTAAGCCATACCATCTGGCAGCACAATTAATTTATTTTTAGCCGATAAACGGGTTAATAAAACTTCCTCGTTGCAAACATCATAATCATAGCCTTTGCCAAGGCTTGGCGGCACGTGTTTAGGCAACACAATATTTGGCGCAGCATCTCCATTGTAAAAAAGCACATCGGCTACAAATTTACCTGCTCTGAGCAAATGCTGACATCTTGAAATATAGGTAAGAAAGGCTGAAGATTTTTCCCACCAGGTAACGTTGGGATTGAAATGTGTTCCGGCGCCATATTCAAAGCCTGGCAAACCGTCTTCCGGCCTGGAGGCTGTAGTGGTATGAATGACTACCCGATTGATTCCTTCGCAAAAGGCCCGGTCTAAAGCTTGTTTTAAATGCTCGGGCGCATCTTTCCAATGCCTGAAAGAAGTAAAGGATTCAGCTGAAGCTGTTTTTCGGCCGTAAATATGAGCGGCAGAGGCTACCATTTTGGTCACCTTATTTTGTCCGTACTCTAACCTTGAAACGCCATAAGGCTGGTCATCATCCAAACCGCCTGGCTCATCATGTTTGGCACCCAACCAAAATTCACCCATCGGCTGATCACTTCTGCCCAGATTTTTTAAGGTATCCATACACATGGTTCCCGATCGGCTAGGACCGGCAGATTCATTCTGAACTTTTAAACCGTTTTCGTGGCACAACTCGGCAAATCTTTTATAGTGCCCATTCGCCATACAATCAGCAACAGTTTTGCGGTAATCATGCAAAAAACGATCGGAAATTTCGGCGCTCCCAATAATAAAACCGGCCAGTACAGGAAAATAAGGCTGGGGGTCATAGCCACAAAAGGCTTTGAATTTATCAATGATTTTGGGTGTCCAGTTTGGAAAGCCATCCTCAAAACTATCGTCGCAGAAATATTTTAGCGCTTTAGAATTTGCTTTTGCGTTCTCTTCTAAAAGTACTTTCCCCAGGTTTTCAAATTGAATCTCTACTCCTCTGTGGTCTAGCCAGTCAATAGATAATCCATCAGCTTCTGGCTGGGCAATCATAAGTTTCGAACCAGTCATCCTGTGCCCGGTCCGAACGATGGTCCAATCACCTGCTGGCACTTCCCAATTCAAAGTTCCGTCTAAACCCACTTTGTCCGTGAGGTTAATTACTTGTTTAGTATCAATGGGCTGATCACCAGGCTGATTTTCCCAGGCGAACAGGGTTGGTCCCATTACATCGTTTGCTTTGGCGAAATTGCTGGCATCCTTTCGATTTGTTTTAGCCGAAAAAACGGCCTGCCGGGAACCTGATATTTTGGCTTGATCGCCATTTGGATTTAAAATGGCTACAACTGAAGTATCCTGATAATCGAGTTGATCCAAAGGCAGATCAATATAATCTTTGTAACCCGGCGGATTAAAAACATGTTTATAGCCATCTCTTCCACCTGGAAGCGGTAGTTTTCCTGAAAAATTTTGAGGTCCTTTTAAATTTAATGTTGATTGCAAAAACCACCTGCCTGCATTTTCAGGTTTAATCCACGGGCCGCCCATGCACCATCCCGAACTTAGGTTTACGCCCACCTCAATGCCCAACCTGTCGGCTTCTTTGAGCGCATGGCGATAAAGCGCTTTCCAGCCTGAGGATAAAAATTTCTCCCCTTGCGGATAGGGAACTCCGCCCAAACCGCCGGCAGAATTTACGAGTAAGACATTTCCAATTCCTTTATCTTTGAATTCTTCCAAATCTCGGGTGATACTTGCCTTATTTACCAATCCGTTAAACCACCACCAATAGCCACCTGCCCGGGTTTCATCCGGAGGAGACAAAAAAGCATTTTCAAGTGATGTTAAACTATCTGCGGCAGGATTAAAATCCAATAATTCAGCGGCATTTACTGAACTTAAAATGGCAATATTGGCAGCCGTTAAACTGCTCAACTGAATAAATTTACGTCGGTCGATCGGTTTCATCAAAAAGAAATTAGCGGCTTATTTTATTAAGGGTATATTCGAAATGGTATTTGCCAGATCCAAGCTCAAAAGACTTGTTTTTAGATGGCGATTTGATCTTTTTAAGATCAGTCAACCCATCTGCATCTTTTCCTCCTTCTATAATTGCTGCATTTTCTGATGCTGGTAGCATTACAGTTGCAGTGGTATTTGCAGGAATGCTAACATCCAGGGTAAATTTATCGCCATCGGTTTTCCAGGCGGATGAAATTTCTCCATACAAACTTTCAAATCTTGCTGCAGCATGTTTAAAATCGCCCCCTGGTTGAGGCGCAATTATAATTTTTTTATATCCCGGGCTTTTCGGATCACTGTTGATTCCGGCTACAGTTTTATACATCCAATCTCCGATAGCGCCATAGGCATAGTGGTTAAAAGAGTTCATAGAAGTGGCCTGAAAGCTGCCATCTGGTTTAATTCCATCCCAACGCTCCCAAATGGTGGTGGCGCCTTTCTTAACAGGATATAACCAGGATGGATAAGTTTCCTGCAAAAGCAGTTTATAAGCCACATCAGTATAACCAAAACGCGTTAGCACATGGCAGAGGTAAGGTGTACCCAAAAACCCCGTAGTGAGGTGGTTTTTATAGGAGGCTACATTTTCCGCTAACCTTGCCGCAGCCTGACTTCTTAAATCTTCTGGAAGCATATCAAAATTCAGTGCTAACACATAGGCTGTTTGCGAGCTCGACACGAGCCTGCCTGAAGGCGTTACATATTCCCGCATAAAAGCATTTTTGATGTCTTTTAAGCGTGCTTCATAAATGTTAACCTCATCATTTTTACCCAGTGCCCTGGCTGCATCAATCACATTCTGTGTGGAAGCGGCGTAAAAAATCTGGGCAATTAAAAACTTATCGGTTAACGCTGCTTTACCATCGCGGTCATCGGCCATGGTGTAAAAAAGCCAGTCGCCATAATGCGGACCGCTGTTCCATAAATTCTCCTTACTGATGCTTTTAATATAACTTACCCAAGCCTTCATACTATTGAATTGCCTTGCCAGTAAATCTTTATCGCCGTAAGCCTGATAATAGTTGTATGGAATAATGGTGGCCACATCGCCCCAGCCAGCAGACCCAGCGTTTGCCTTAGCCCTGCAATCGGGAATGACTACCGGAACATTTCCATTATCATGCTGATCAACGGATAAATCCAGCAACCATTTAGAAAAGAATCCAGATACATCCATGTTAAAAGCAGCGGTATTGAAAAAGACCTGAGCATCGCCCGTCCAGCCCAAACGCTCATCTCGCTGCGGGCAATCAGTGGGCACATCTAAAAAGTTTCCTTTTTGCCCCCATTGAATGTTGCTTTGCAGCTGATTAATAAGCGGATTGGAAGAGGTAAATTCGCCAGTAGGCTTCATATCCGAATAAATAGCAATTCCTGTTAAATCATCTTTATCCATCGGGGTTTTATAGCCCGAAATTTTAACGTAGCGAAAACCCTGAAAAGTAAAATGTGGTTCAAGAATATCTTCTTTCCCACCTGTTAAAATATATTTATTTTCCTGTTTGGCTGCACGAAGATTATCGGTATAAAAGTTCCCCTGCTGATCGAGCACTTCGGCGTGGTTAATGGTAACGGTATCTCCTTTGTTTCCATGTAATTTCAATTTCACCCAACCCACCATGTTCTGACCGAAATCTGCAACCATTTCCCCTTTTGGAGTTTTAAATATTTTAACAGGCGATATGTTTTCGTGTTTGCTCACCGCCGGCCCAACAGGTGCAACCAGGTTATCCTTACTATAATCTGCTACCTTTACCGTTTTCCAGGAAGAGGATTTTAAGTTCGTAGCAGTTTTTACCAAAAGCGCATTAAAGGTTTCTCCGTTGTAGATATCTGATTTTTTAACCGGCCCGTCAAACGATACTTTCCAGTTGCCATCTGAATTGGTTGTAGTTACCGATCCATCTGCATGAGTAACTTCAAGCTGATAGAGCAAGCCTACCTCCTTGCCATAAGTATTTCTTTTGCCCTTAAATTCGAGATTTCCCCTGTACCAACCATCGCCTACTGTAACGAAAGTCTCATTGTTTCCTGATTTTAAGAGCGAGGTGACATCGTATGTTTGATATTGAAGTCGTTTGTGATAACTGGTCCAGCCGGGTGTAAAATATTGATCGCCTACGCGTTTGCCATTGATCGTGGCTTCGTACAAACCATGTGAGGTAATATAAAGTCTGGCTGATTTGATTGTTTTTTTTCACTTCAAATTGCCTGGCAAATATGGGTGCTGGCCCTACCTTACCATCCGTAGCCATCGCACTTTCTATCCAGTCTGCCGTCCAATTTGTATTGTTAAGCATGCCTGTTTCAAAGAACTGAACTTCGCTCCAGGCAGAATTGTTTTTCTTTTCGTCGGTAATTTTCACCTGCCAGAAATAGCGTTGCCTGTCTTTCAGTTTGGGTCCGTTATAAACCACATGTGTCGACTGATCGCTATTAACCTTTCCCGTATTCCAAATTAGATTCTTATTGTTTAACAGATCGTTTTGCGAATGAGCCAGTCTTATTTCATAAGATTTTTGCATGGTTTGACGCAAATCAGTTTTGATTTTCCATCCGAACCTGATTCCGGCAGTATCGATACCGATAGGATTCGACTGGTAATTCAACGTCAACCCAGATAAACTCAAACTCTGAGCAAATGTAAAAATCGCAGCAAATTGAAATAAGAAAAATAGTAGGCTCTTTTTCGTTCTCATAAAGATTAGTTTGTAATAAACTTCAGTTAGATTTTAGAAACAGATGTTTAATTTTTGAAAAAAATCATCGATTTCTGGGGTATTTGGTTAACTAAAGATAGTATTCTAAATATGAAAATCTTATAGGAAGCCTAATGTATCTGAAATTTTATACAACATTATGAAATAAAATTAAACTTAATGTTAAATAAAATTAAAGTTTGTCATTCATTAGCAAATGTGGATCACCTCGATGTTTAGCAGTTTCGCAAGCTTTTTGACTTTACTGCTAATATGGCCGAGCCCGACAGCACAGTGATGCGCAGGGCCAGCATTGTTCCACTCTTCAACAAATTTTCTTGCACCGATGTCAAACCGGTATCTGCTGTTGGTATTCCCAATTTCAAGAATCGGACCGGCTACTGATTCACCTTCAGCGACCAGAAAAAATATTTTCCCCTTATTTTCAACAACAGAAAGTAATGTTACTGAGCCATGTTTTACCGACATTTCTACTGAAAGGCCGCTGCCCACCTTGCCATGGTAAACCTGTAATGGTTTTACTTTTATTTTTCCTTCGGCAATACCCAAATGCCCCGGACCATCATGCCCCATCAATACCACATCATCATCAAAATCTAAAGCATAATATTCCGTGAATGAACCGCCGGCACCAAAACCATCCATAATTTTCATAGCCTGTGCATTTTTAATTTCGTATTCACCCGCAACAGGTACCCCGCCGGCAGTTAAAAGCGAATTTCCTAAAATGATGGAACTCATCGTTTCGCCATTAGCATTTCCGGTACCCTTGTGGTAATAAGCCATTGAGCCGAGGCCATATCGCTTAACCAATTGATCAAGCGCAACTGAAGTTCTGGCTGCTTTCTCCAACTCACTTTCTTTACAAGCAGGATCTATTTCAAACACAGTTTTGAATTCATTCAGTTTATCATCGATTTGCTGACTGGAAACACTTTCAGCCAAAGCGGTAAGCTCATCAGGTTCGATAATTTCAACATGGTTTCCAAAAACAGCACATTGTAGGGTGATGTCTGAATAGATATCAAGCATTCCACTGTAATAATTACCCATCAAACCCAAGGTATTATGACTCATCATATTCGCAACCTTTGCCGCTTCTACCCATTGTTCAATTTCTTGCCAGGTTTGCTGATCATTTAGGGTTCCGGTAACCTGCTCGAAAGGAATATCAGCCCGTTTAAAAACATTTGCAATTTCAGGCACCGGGCAAGCGGCGCAAAATGCCAGCCATTCGCCAGTCATTTTGGTACGATCGTTCAGCCTATTGAAATTATGATAATCGATAGCAGCCGTTGGAGATAGATTTAATATGATTACCGGAACCTTTGCCCGTCTCACTACGGGCAGCACTGTTGAAGAAAGTGCGTAAGTGGTAACGTATAGAAAAATAATATCCACATCCCCTTTTCTAAAATCATGCCCAGCCGTGAATGCTTTTTCTGCATTGTCAATCAAGCCCAAATTCAGCACTTCTGCACCATAGTTGTTTAGTTTTCCTGCCACCTGATCCAGATAGCCGATCAGGCGATTTTCCAACCCTTCAAATTGCGGCCAATAAGTATCAAGGCCGATACCGAACAAGCCGACCTTCAAATTATGTTTTGTCATATACCTAAATTATGTAAAGCATTTAATAACAAGTTCATGGAAATTACTTTTTTGCTTTGCAACCGTGTAAAATCTTTATTGCGGAACATTTAACCTGACTCGTATTTAAATTGTCACACATCGCAAACCTTATCTATCTTTTCAAGGTATCATTATTATGGATTTCAAAAACAAGAACATTTTAGTGGTGGGCGGCAGCTCAGGCATTGGTTTGGCTTTAGTAAAAATTTTAGCCGAAAAAGGCGCTAGCATTTATAATGTTTCCAGAACCAATAGCCAGGAATGGCCAGAAGGTGTACGACACAGTGAAATGAACGTTCTAGACAATGTTGATTCATTAAATGATTTCTTGCCAGAAGAGTTACATGGATTGGTTTATGCCGTAGGTAGTATTACCTTAAAACCATTCGGCCGCATTTCTTCGGAAGATTTTTTGAATGATTACCAGCTAAATGTTATTGGTGCTGCGAAGGTTATTCAACAGGCACTTAAGCCGCTGAAAAATTCCGGTTCATCTGCCATTGTGCTCATCAGTTCTGTTGCCGCACAAACAGGCATGGGTTTTCACAGTAGCATTGCTGCAGCAAAAGCTGGCGTAGAGGGTTTAACAAAATCGCTTGCAGCAGAATTTTCAGCTTTGAAAATCAGGGTAAATGCTGTAGCACCCTCGCTTACCGAAACGCAGTTATCTGCTAGCCTGCTTAATACCGATGATAAAAAGACAGCTTCAGCAAAAAGACATCCATTGGGAAAATACGGGCAGCCTGAAGACATTGCTTCGGCAATTGCTTTTTTACTTTCAGAAGAAAGCAGCTGGATGACCGATGTGTACGT
>NZ_AJLG01000125.1 GCF_000258495.1 Pedobacter agri PB92 | reverse complement strand
CAGAACGCTTTTTTTTGTTTTTTATATGCTCGTCATTGCGAGGCACGAAGCAATCTCACAGATATGAATTGATAATAAACGAATAAGATTGCTTCGTGCCTCGCAATGACGACCTTCTTTTATTTGAAAATGAATGGTTCAGTACACTTCGGAAACGGCAGCCCCGCCATTCGCTACAATCTCTTTCAAACTTCTGTCATGCGGAGAAATGAAGCATCTGTTTCATAGGTTGCAGATGCTTCGTGCCTCAGCATGACAGTAATTTCAAGGTACTGCAAATCAAAAGTATTTTCGCTGCTGTCGGTTTTATCAAAATTGGTTACCTATTGTCTAAGCTAGATGCTCTTCAATAATATCCTGTAATTCTTTTTCGTTCACCGTTAATTCATGAAGCAACTTAAACTGATTTTTAGCCCTATCGAGATTTTGTGTAGGGTAGGCTGTCGGATAGTAAATATCGCCATTTAAAAAATCGGTTAAGAAACGCAAAGCTTGCATGTAAATGATATACTTGCCTGAAAATAAGATAAGTTCTTTTTCAGTCTCGGTAAGAATATTTTTCATTTCTGATAAATAACCTTTAACCATGGCTTCGAAATATGGAAGGCGGATTTTGATTTTGCTTAAATCTTTTTCATTTTCTGAGAATGCACAAAGGTACGTCCGCATCATGTCGCCTAAATCAGAGATAAACTTACCAGGCATAATGGTATCTAAATCGATCACACAAATACCCGCAAAAGTTTCTGCTTTTAATAGGACGTTGCTAATTTTTGTATCGTGATGCATAACACGATCAGGGAAGTCTTCCCGGTGTGAATATGATTCATAATAGTCGAGGATGTATTTATGTTTTAACGCATCATCAATTTGGGGCTTAGCCTTACCTTTTAATTCTTTGGTTGTGGTGGTTAGCGCAGCCGTAAATTGCTCAAATCGTAAACCCAAATCATGAAAGCCGGGGATAGTAGGTTCAAGTAGGCTTGCATCGAAATTATTTAGCAAGGCACTTAGCTTTCCAAATTGTTTGGCAGCTTCATAAGCCTGTTGAGGCTCACTCAAAACATCTAAAGAGACGGTATTTGGAACGAAAGGCAACATCCTCCAATACTCGCTCTCAATCATAGCCATTTCTTTTCCATCAATGGTAGAAACAGGTTTGATGAAAAGATAATCAGGGTAGTTTTTTGATAGATAATCGGCAATTGCCTTTAAATTATTAGCAATGTCTTCAGGTTTCTTGAAAACTGAAGTATTGATGTTTTGAAGAATGTACTTTTGATCTTCAGATAGGGGAGAAAGCAAATAAGTTCGGTTTATTAAACCCGAACCTATTTGTGTAATTGTGGCAGTTTCTTTAGTATATCCGAAGGCTAGTAAAACTTCAGAATCTAAATTTAACTCCATAGTTTTTTAGGGTATGTTCCGTTTTTAACCAATTGATCAATCGAATCCTGAACATACGGTTTATCTTCTTTATAAGTTACCCCAAACCATTTATTTGATGTTGGTACAACTTTAAATGTTGCGGTATTGCTTTTAACCAGATTTTCGCCAATTAACGGAATAAAGAATTCAGCCTTAGGTTTATCTTTGTTTGCTTCCGCAAATTCAACAAAAAGTTCTTCAGTAATTTTAAAAACGGCAGGAGTGAAGCCCCAGAAATTCATCGAAACCGGAGTGCTGAAATCTAAAGGATATTCTTCGCCATCCTCTTCGTAAAAAATCTTTCCATCTTTAGGGTAAACTTTTGTACGTTCAACAATCTCAGTTAAATTTCCAGCATCATCTACTTTACAAACACCTCTTGATACTGCTCCAAACTCAGAAAGGGTTTTTCCGATCTCATAACCAATGATAGAATAATTACTGTCTGTAGCTTCTGTAGTAAGAAAGTCAGCCATTTTTTTAAATGCATCAAAGCCATAATAATCATCGGCATTGATCACACAGAAAGGTTCTTTAACTACTTTTCTGCCTGAAAGAATTGCGTGAGCCGTTCCCCATGGCTTTTCTCTATAGATTTCTTCTTCGATACCGAATTGTTTTAAATCGAAATTCTGGAATACGTAATCTGTTTCAATTCTACCATTCAATTTGGGTTCAAATATGGCTTTAAAGTTTTCAACAAATTCTTCTTTGATGATAAATACTACTTTGCCAAATCCAGCCTGGATAGCGTCGTAAATTGAATAATCGATGATGGTTTCTCCATTTGGACCAAAGCCATCAATTTGTTTCATACTTCCGTAGCGGCTAGCCATCCCAGCTGCCAATATTAATAAGGTAGGTTTCATCTATTTTTTTATGTTATTCGTTTAGCACGCCTAACCATAACAAGTTATCAGTTTACGTATAAGTTGTTTCAGTATTCAGCATTTCCTATTGCGAAAATACTATTTTGGGTGCTAATTGTTATATAGGTATTTAGTACTATTAAAATTTTAAATGGTGTTAAAAACCAAATAAGCCGCCACCACTTTTTGTTCTCGTTTTTTTGCCGGTAAGCATTCCAAAAATTCCTCTTACAATCTCTTTACCTATTTGGCGAGTAATTGTAGCGCCCATCACCTTTTCTATAAAACTCTTTTCACCAGGTTTAGGTTTACTTTCTATTTCCTGTTGCTTTTGGGCTGCAACTTCTTGTTTTTCTTGTTCTTCCGCTGCGGCCTTGTCATTAATTCTCTTAGTTAAAATATCGTAAGCACTTTCCGGGTCAACCGCATCTTTATATTTTAAATACATTCCACTTGCCTGCACCAATTTTTCAAAATCAACTGCAGTTAGCGGTCCCATGATGGCACGCGGCGGAGTAAGCATTGTTGCCGAAACTTCCGTTGGAATACCTTTTTCATTGAGTACTGTAACCAAAGCCTGGCCAGTTCCCAATGATGTTAAAACTTTATCTATCTGGTAAAAATCTGATTTAGGATAGGTATTAACTGTTTTCTTTAACGCATCAACATCGTTCGGTGTAAAAGCCCTCAAAGCATGCTGCACACGATTTCCCAATTGCCCTAAAACACTTTCTGGTACATCAGTTGGTGCCTGTGTGCAAAAGAAAACTCCAATTCCTTTTGACCTGATTAGTCTGATGATGGTCTCGATCTGCTCCAAAAAGGCCTTTGACGAATTTTTGAAAAGCAAATGCGCTTCATCAAAAAAGAAAACCAGTTTAGGTTTGTCTAAATCTCCAACTTCAGGCATGGTATTAAATAATTCGGCCAATAAACTCAATAAAAAAGTTGAGTACAAAACTGGCTGATTTTGAACATCAGCTATGTTTAGTAAACTAATGGTTCCTTTTCCGTCTACACGTTCAAATAAATCTTTAATGTCAAAAGATTTCTCTCCGAACATGCCACCTAAGCCTTGTTGCTCAATGGCAACAATTTTTCGAAGAATTGTACCGGAAGTTGAAGTAGAAATACTGCCATATACCTCCTTAATTTCCGCGGCTCCTGCGCCTTCTGATAAATAGGAAACGAGCTTCTTTAAATCATTTAAATCGATAATTGGCATTTTATTATCGTCGGCATATTTAAATATTACCGCCATTACGCCAGATTGGGTATCGTTTAAATCCAATACTTTCGATAAAAGTGTTGGACCGAATTCCAAAACCGTCGCTCTCATCTGAGCGCCTATTTTTCCAGATAAAGAATATATTTCTACCGGAAATCCGGAAGGAGAAAAGGTTTTGTTAAGTTGCTGAGATCTTTCTTCAATTTTCGGATTGATAGAACCGGCCTGATTCAAGCCAGATAAATCTCCTTTAACGTCTAACATGAAAACAGGTACAGCGGCGTCTGATAACTGCTCGGTCAGTAATTGCAGCGTTCTGGTTTTTCCGGTACCTGTTGCGCCTGCAATTAGTCCGTGCCTGTTCATCATTTTTAACGACAGATTAACTTCAGCTTCGCTGTACACTTGCCCATCCAAAATACCTGCTCCCAAATAAATATAAGACCCTGTTGGGGTATAGGATGATTTTATTTTTTCGATGAATTTTGAAGACAAATCACTCATTTTTTAAAAATTAGATCGCCAATTTAAGAAACTAATTTAAAAAGATAGCGTTTTGGCTTTCACTTTCACATCAAATTTTTGCACAAACGATTGTCTTGAGGATCTAGTTTAACGGTCTATAATAATTTAGCTCATTTTTAAGTGAGATAATTTCCTCTTGCATTTTACTCAATTGAGACAATAGATGCGCTACTGCATGTAAACCCTCCAGATTTATTTCCAGATCATTACTTAGTCGTAAGTAACGTTCAAGTTTGGACAGTTCATCACTATCCAGCCAAACTGTTTTTTTTATAATAGTGGTATGAATCAAACCAAATTCTTCCAGTGACTGAATAAAATTGATTTTGACCTGATGATGTATGCACACATCTTCAACTGATATTAGATTATTTTCCATATTGGTTAGCTTTTGGAAAGTTTTTCGAATAATTCTCTTTGTTCGGCGGTTAAATTTGTAGGTAATTTAATTTGCCATTTAACATACAAGTCGCCAAATGCATCGGCTTTTTTGTAAATAGGGAAACCTTTTCCCTTTAAGCGGAGTGTAGTATCGGGTTGGGTGCCTTCTGGTATTTTTAATTTTACTTTACCATTGAGGGTTTCCACAATTTTCTCTCCACCTAAAATTGCGGTGTACAAATCAATTTCTTCCTGGATATAAATGTCATTTCCTTTCCTTTTAAAGCGGGGATGATCTGAAATGTTGAATTTGATGTATAAATCTCCGGGTGGACCATTATTAACACCCGCAGCGCCATAGCCTGGTAATTTGATTTTTTGGCCATTCTCCACACCTGCAGGGATTGTAATTCGAACCTGTTTACCATTTACAGTTAAGGTTTGCTTATGGGTAGTGTAGGCATCTATCAGGTTCAGTTGTAAATCGGCATTATAATCCTGGCCTTTGAATGGTGAATTTCGACCGCTTCGTCCGCCACCACCACCAAACATTGATGAAAAGAAATCTGAAAAATCTTCTCCACCAAAACCTCCAGAATATCCACCTCCGCCACTATAACCACCACCTTGAGATTGGTATTGCCGGCGTTGCTGTTCCTGAGCATCTAACTGATCAGCGTGTTGCCAGTCTTTGCCATACTTATCGTATTTTTTCCTTTTGTCGGGATCACTTAAAACTTCGTTAGCCTCATTTATCTGTTGGAATTTTTTGTTCGCTTCTTCATTATTTGGATTTAAATCAGGATGATGCTTTCTCGCCAACTTCCGATATGCTTTTTTTATATCATCGTTTGAAGCATCTTTTTTTAAATCGAGGATTTTATAATAGTCAATATAGTCCATGGAATATAAACAAATAAGTTGGTGGAATGTTCAGTTTTGCCCAGATAAAGATATGTGAAATCAGGGATTTTATAAGCTAGTTTAGCCTGTGGAAAAATGTGAGCTGTATAAAAAAAGCTCCGAAGAATCGGAGCTTTTTGATAACAATAGAGAGAATTATTTTTTGCCTTTAACGTATTTTTCCAGCCATTGATCTTCTTCCCAAAGGGTGTGAAGAATATTTTCTTTGCCACGGTAGCCATGTGCTTCGTAAGGTAGGAATACGAAACGGGTTGTACCGCCGGCACCTTTAATTGCGTTAAATAAACGTTCACTGTTGATTGGGAAAGTTCCTGGGTTATCGTCTGAATCTCCGTGAATGAGCAAGATAGGTGTTTTGATTTTGTCTGCATAACTGAAAGGACTCATTTCATAGTACAATTGAGGTACCTGCCAATATGTGCGTTCTTCATTTTGAAATCCAAATGGCGTTAAAGTACGATTGTAAGCTCCACTACGGGCAATTCCAGCGGCGAACAAGTTGGTGTGTGCCAATAAATTTGCCGTCATAAAAGCTCCATAACTATGACCGCCAACTGCCATACGTTTTTTGTCTCCTACACCCAGATCAGACAATTTATTTATCGCAGCCTCTGCATTTAGTTTCAATTGCTCAATAAAAGTATCATTCGGTTTTTTACCATCTTTAGCAACAATAGGCATCTCCGCATTATCTAAAATAGCATAACCTCTGCTAACCCAGTAAATTGGCGAACCCCAGCTGATTGCAGTGAACTTATCTTTTGAACCACGAATTTGTGCTGCATCGGCAGCCGAATTAAATTCACGAGGGTATGCCCATATTAAAGTTGGAAGCGGCCCGTCTTTGTCTTTGTTATATCCTTTCGGTAAATATAAATCACCAGTTAAATCAACTCCATCGGCACGTTTGTATGAAATTTTCTCTTTCGTAATGCCATCCAATGATGGGTAAGGATTAGCAAAATTTGTAATTGGCTGATCGGCAACACGAAGAACTAAATTTTTAATATAGTAATTTGGAACTAGTTTTTGACTTTCCTTGCGTGTGAGTAAAACCAACTTATCTGGATTGATCACATCGCTCACATATTCGAAAGTTCCTTCAGCGCTGCGCCAAACAATCTCATTTTTCTTTGATGCCAGATCAAATTTGGCCAGGAATGGTAAATCACCTTTCTCTGATGAACCAACCGGATTATTCATCAATAATTTCGTTCCATTGTCAACCAATTTAATCACCTGGCGACCATATTTATTTTTTACGGTAACCGGAGAACCTGGATTGCCATAAGCATCGGTTTGGTTGCGGCTATATAATTCTTCAACAGCGCCTGTTGCAGGATTGTATCTGCTCACTTTCGAAGTTTGCTTACTTCTTAAACCTTCCATAATTAAAGCCAGGTTTGCATCACCCCATTGAACACCGCGGTAACGAGTTTGGGTTTTAAAAAGTTCTTTTTCAGCACCTGTAAATGGAGCACTCAAAGCATAAACAGCATCGTGAAAAGGAACATTCTTTTTAATTAAACCGCTATCAAGTGGTTTTGCCCAAACAATAGTTGCCGGCTCATCATCTCTCCAATCAAACCCACGCGGCACATTTTGTGTATTGTCATAACCTGAAGGTGTACCTTCTGATGAGGGTAATTCTGCAATAACTTTTACAGGTTTTCCTGTTAAGTCTGTTATAGCAACTGTAGATGGAAAGCCAAAAGCCGAAACCAAATAAGAGAATGGTTTGCGAATGGTTTCAATCATCATAAAATTTTTATCGGGTGATAAGTTTACTCGTTGATAGATAGCTGGCTTGCCAATAGGAGTTTCTACGCCCGCTGTATTTTTAACCAGTTGCGATGTTGCGAAAAACTCAAACAACTGCTCATCAAAAGGCGATTTAATTAAATCCTGGTAAGTTGCACTTGGTGCTGCTTTACCTAAATTTTGTTGAATGGTAGGTCCCTTTGGCATTAAAGGTTTTGCTGGAGCGGCACTTGCAGGTTTCGTTACAGTACGATAAATGATTGTATTATCATTTAACCAGGTTAAACCGCTTCCCAAAACAACATTTAAAAATGCTTTATTAGTTTTAGTCGCTTTTTTAGTGGCCAGATCAATGATGTAAAGGTCTACGCCCTTTTGAGTGGTGTTGGTAAATGCAATCTTATTTTCAGCAGGATTCCAGCTGATATTACCAGCGTATAATGGGCTTGGCAAACCAGTAACCTGAAAAGTTTGATTTGATTTAATATTTTTCAGACTGAAATTGTTGATGAAATTTTGTCTGCTGGGTGAATAGTTATTCGGATTTAACCTTAAACCTGCAATACGATATTCAGGCATTGCCAATTCTTCAACTGATGGGTATGAATTGCGCTCACTGAATAAAATCCATTCTGCTTTCCCGTCAATACTTACCCCAGGTGTTGGCTTTGCCAATAATAGGTCAGCGATTTCTTTCGGTGGTGTTTGATAGCTGATGGCATCTTGTGCATTTGCATTCAACGAAACACATACGCCAGCCAATAAAAAATAAAGCTGTAATTTTTTAATCATCTCAGTTAGTTTATTTGAAATAAGGAATGCCCAAATATTGCAAAATTAAACTTGATGATGCGTAACTTCTTATTTACAGAAGTTGAAACCTAGTGCTTAGCTTGCTTCTCAATAAGGCTAGGTATATGGATTTTGATGTGTTTTACAGAATTGTCAATCATCAATGCTAATATATTTTGATCAATATCAGCTAGATGATTGCGGTTCCCACATCTTGGCTTCGAAACTTGTTACTTTTTTCATAATCTCGATAAAATCGAAACTGTTTTGTCTTTAATCTGATCATCAAGGCGGTCTAAAAATTAGCTTACCGCTAAGTCGTTTTGGTTAGTTTTGTTTGAAGTCATTGTTCAGCTATATAACTCATCCTAAATTTTAAGCAGGTTATTAATTTAAGAAATTCACCTAACGGTCCACAAATCGCACTAAAAATGTAAAATAACGGTAGTTTGTATTCGTAGATTTACTTCTTTTAGCCACGTATTTATACCCTTTACAAGGCCTTTTGCACACTATTTTTAGCCTTCATATTGACAAAAGTCAAATAATGCGCATGTTTTATACATCCTTACACGGTTTTTATTAAATTTGATATGTCAGTCGTCCCCGATATTTGATTTAATAAATTTTTTTAACCAAAGGAAATTAATTATCTCAATGACAACTCAATCAAAACATGGTGAAATTCTTGAGCGCATAGTGCGCCGAGACCGTATGGGAATTAGCGAACTTTCAAGGAAACTGAATGTGAGCAGAAGAACAATCTACAACTGGTTTGGCCAAGATCGGCTGAGCCACGAGGTTATCTGGCAAATTGGTAATTTGCTGGGGCAAGATCTCTCTGATTCTTTCCCTGATGTTTTTCCTAATGGAAATGCCTACGTCAAAGCAAACGCCGATTCACCTACACAGCCGGCTGCTGAACCAAACTCCGTTTATTTTTGGATGAATAAATACATCCATCTGTTAGAAAAGTATAACGATTTGTTAAACTCCGAGGAGCAAGATCCTTTAGATGGGGTTCAGCCGAAAACCATACCACTAAGAAATAGGAGAACGGGTACTTTCATTTATCAATAAAGCAAAATCTAAAAAATCTAATTGCTTATAAATTTAATTTCGTTTAAAATAATTTGCTTCAATTTAACGCTCTTTAGATTGCTAAGCATTTCTAAAAGAATAGCCACTTAAAATATTAAGTGGCTATCTTTTTTTGTTAAAGGAAGTATCCTTTTATGGTGTGCCTGCCCTCCGCGGATTGCCCGCTCACAGGACTTTTTTATCTGTTGTTTTATGTTTAACAATTTAGTGAAATGTTGGTTTGTTCAAATGAAATAATTTTACACAACTTCATAAAAATGTTAATAACTTCGAAACAGACAATCAAACATTATTTTGCCCTTCATAGTTGTTAAATTCAGATTTATTAACAGCCAAGTAAATCAGAGCTATATGTTCTAAGGAATTAATATTTTCATTGTTGGAATAGTAATTGTTGAAAATTAAAAATATTTATCGTCAAAACTTCATCCTGATCAAAGAATGAGTCATCATAATTACCTCTTAAGTAACGAGCAATTGTTGCAAGTTTTCAATTTAACACATACCGCAACGGCCATTCACGTTACAGAAGATGCTATTATCCAGGAAGCGAATGACGCGATGCTGCGTATTTGGGGTAAGGATAGAAGAGTGATAGGAAAGTCATTAGAGGAAGCCCTTCCTGAACTCAAAGGGCAACCATTTATAGATATGTTTAAAGCCGTTTGGCGTGAAGGATTGACTATTTCTGGAAAAGATACTGCTGCTGATTTGGAGATCGAAGGTGAAATCAGTACTTTTTATTTTGATTTTGAATATAAAGCAGTAAAGGATGAAAGCGGTCAGGTAATTTGTATTCTACATACAGCCATTGATGTTACGGAGCGCTTTTTGAAGAAAGAGGCTGAAGAAAGAGCTGCAGAAAAAGAGATGGCGCTGCAAAGGGAACAAGAACTTAATGAAGAACTCGCCGCCACCAACGAAGAGCTGTTGGCCACAAACGAAGAGTTGCAAGTGGCTCAGGATAAGCTTTCATCATTAAATAATGATTTAGAAGAGCGGGTTTTAAAACGGGTACGTGAATTATCTGAAAGTGAAGAACGGTTTAGAACAATGGCCGAGGGAACAGATATTTTTATAGCCGTTGGCGATGAAACCGGAAATGCAATATATTTCAACAAACCCTGGGTGGAACTCACAGGTAGATCTATGAATGATCTTCTTGAATTTGGTTGGGCTGATTTGATACATCCGGATGACCGAGAACGTTATGTGGGCATATATCTTTCTGCATTAGCAAAAAAAACACCTTTTACAGGAGAATTTAGGATTCTAAGTAAGGAAGGAAACTACAGATGGCTTTTGGCGAATGGCCCACCACGCTTGCACCCTGATGGAACTTTTGCAGGCTATATCAGCTCATGTATTGACATTACCGATCGGAAAAAACACCAGGAAGAACTACAGGAGCTCAACGAAGAGATGGCAGCGGCAAATGAGGAACTTGCCTCAACCAATGAGGAGTTAGCTGCCACCAATCAAGAACTTGCGCAAACCCATAGTGATCTTGTTGCATATATCAAAAAGCTTTCAGATAGCGAAGAAAAGCTGCTTCAGGCGATTGAAACCGGTAAAATGGGTACCTGGAGTATCAACCCCGAAACCATGGAAATAACCATGTCGGCGTTCGTAAGAGATTTGCTTGGCTTGAGTATGGAACGTTCAGTAAATATTGACGAAGTGATGAAAGCAGTGGATAATGATTACCACCAGATGCTTCTTAATGCTTTAGATAATGCACTAAAAAATCATGTACCAAGTGATACCGAGTATCCGATAACTAATTTAATTACTGGAGAAGAAAAATGGGTGAAAGCTACTGGTAAGGTTTTCTTAGATCAACAGGGCAATCCAACAGAATATTCAGGAATGTTTATGGATATTACCGAGAGAAAGCTTGATGAACTTCGCAAAAATGATTTCATTGGGATGGTAAGCCATGAGCTGAAAACACCACTCACTGCCATTAATGGTTTTGTGCAGGTACTCCAGCGCAAAGCGAAGAATGCAGATGATGACTATTCTACAAATGCTTTGGATAAGGCTTACATTCAGGTTAGAAAGATGACGGCCATGATTAATGGTTTTCTGAATGTTTCCAGGTTAGAATCTGGGAAATTGCTGGTAGATAAACGACCTTTCAGGCTAGATCAGTTACTGCAAGAAACCATTGATGAGTCTTTTATCTCTCCATCAACACACGAAATAAACTTTGATAGCTCATGTGAGGTAACAGTGAACGGAGATAGAGATAAAATTGGGAATGTGATTTCAAATCTCTTAAGCAATGCACATAAGTATTCAGCCAATGGAACCAATATCGAAGTAAACTGCGAAATTACGGATACTGAAGTGATTGTTAGTGTAAGAGATGAAGGCATCGGTATTTCGGAACATGATGCCAAAAAATTATTTGAACGTTATTATCGCGTAGAAACCAATCACACCATATCAGGCTTCGGCATTGGATTATATTTAAGTGCTGAAATTATAGAGCGCCATAACGGGCGGATTTGGGTAGAAAGCGAAACTGGCAAAGGATCAGTATTTTATTTCACCTTACCATTATCATAAAAAAAGGGACAGGCTGCGAAGCCTATCCCATATCTAAACCCAAACATGCGCTCAAACATGAATGAATTATAATTGAAACAGCAAAATAGCACATTGGTTTTAAACTATCCAAATTTATGCATTACAAATTCTAATTGTTTTTTCATCATCAGCGCCATTGAAATAAGCTGCAATAACATTTTTAAATACCGGATTGCTATTCGGTAAAATCGAAAAAAGCGTCATGCTGGAGTGAAGCTTTAAATCATCAGGATATCCGAAAATTTCATTGGCAGTTTTATTCTTGTGCTTCAACAGTTCTTCAGAAATTTCAATTAATCTTTTCCCTAAAACAGGATGATTTAAATAATTTTCCGCTTCCACTGTATCCTTCAAGGCATAATATTTTGCAGTATCACTATGGGCTAAACCTTCAATTTGCGGGAAAATATACCACATCCAGTGGCTTGTTTTTCTACCTTTTCTAATTTCCGAAAGCGCATGATCATAACTATCGCTCTGAGCTGTAATAAATCTGTCTAGTGATTTCATAATATCTTAAATGATATAATAACTCATCTAAATTGCAATAGTTTTACGGCTAAATCCAACAACAAAGCTCTGTAGTCAAAAAACTACAGCCTGTATCAGGTTATTTGGCTTACCATTTGCTTCCACTATTGAAAATTCTAAATGGACTACGCTAATAAATCTCCTTACAAATGTATAATTATCGATGATGACCAACTCAGCATTGATATTCTTGCAAACTTTCTTTCCAAAATACCCGATTTTGCTGATGTTAAAACCTATGTCGATCCTGCAAAGGCCATTATGGACCTGAAAGGAGAAAGTGATATTGACTTTTTATTTCTCGATATCAGAATGGACATATCAGGTTTAGATGTAGCAAAGATTTTGCGTGATAGTGTTCGGTTTTTATTTTTTGTAACCTCTTATGAAGAATATGCAATCGATGCATTCGGAGTAAATGGCGATAAATTTTTAGTCAAGCCTATTGTATTTACAAAACTTGCTGCTGCAATTGATGAAGTTCTGCAAAAAGAAAAGAAACAAAAAGGCTATTCGATCACTTAGCGAGCAAGATAGTTCCTCATGCACAAAACAATTTTCTTTTTTTAGGATTGTAAGGAAAGCTTAAAATGGTAAATCTGTTTAAGCATTATAATTTTTTTAAATTTCTTACTCCTAATACATGAGCAAAAAGGTTTCAACCAAAAGAATTGCAATACTTGGCGGAGGTCCTTGCGGACTTTTTATCTATAAACGACTTATTGAGTCAGGCTTAAAAAATATCGAAATAGAGATTTTTGAAAGAAAAGCATTTTTAGGGTCGGGTATGCCCTATAGTCCCGAAGGTGCAGCGCAGGAGCATATTACAAACGTATCGGATAATGAGATTCCAATCATCTATAATTCAATAGAAGATTGGGTAAAAATTGCACCTCAATCAATATTGAAAAAGTTTGACATCAATTCTTCAAAGTTCAACGAATATAAGGTTTTACCACGCTTATTTTTTGGTGAGTATCTTTCAGCTCAATTTGATCTCTTAATGGCCGCGGCAGAAAAAAAGGCAATTTCGACTAAAGTTCATTTGCGCACAACGGTAACAAACGTTTTCGATGATAAAGAGAATAAAAAAGTTAAGGTACAAATAGATAATAAAGACGAATTGATTTTTGATGAAATCATGATTTGTACGGGGCACCATTGGCCCAAAAAATACGAAGGTAAAATTCCCGGGTATTTTGATGCCCCGTACCCACCAAAAAAGTTGGCTAAACATTTTAATGCGCCTATTGCCTTGAAAGGTTCATCGTTAACCGCCGTTGATGCCATTAGAACGCTGGCCAGAAATAATGGTATTTTTACACAAAATGATGATGGAACCTATTTGTTTAAACTGGATCCAAAAAGCAGTAAGTTTAAGATTGTCATGCATTCCAGAAACGGATTGTTACCTGCCATTCGCTTTCATTTGGACGATAGTCATTTAGGTAAAGATACCACACTAAGCAAAAAACAGATTCAAAAGCATATTAAAGAAAATGGGGGTTTCATTGCACTCGATTATGTTTTTGAAAAAAACTTCAAGGAACAATTTAAAAAGAAAGAGCCAAAATTTTATGAACGGATAAAGGATATGGATTTGGAAACTTTTGTTGATGCCATGATGGATTATCGGGAAAAGTTGCCGCCTTTTGATCTCTTTAGAAAAGAATATTTGGAAGCCGAAAAATCTATTGAAAAGAAAGAATCGATTTATTGGAAGGAAGTACTGGCAGTGTTGAGTTTTGCAATGAATTATCCAGCGAAATACTTGCCCGCAGAAGATATGTTAAGACTGCAAAAGGTGTTGATGCCTTTGATTTCAATAGTGATTGCTTTCGTACCTCAAAGTTCATGTCGCGATTTAATGGCCCTTCATGATGCCGGCGTATTGGATATTGTTTCTGTTGGCGATGACAGTCGCGTTGAACCAAATCCTGAAGGCGGCGCAACCTATTACTACAAAGATGAAAATGGAAAGGAGATTTCCGAAAACTTCAGCATGTTTGTTGATTGCGTTGGACAACCTCACTTATCATTTGAAGATTTCCCTTTTCAGGGCTTAATTGATGATGGTACGATAAGCCCGGCTACATTGCGTTTTAAAGACGCTGAAAAAGCTGAGAAGGAAATGAAACAAAAAAATAAACTGGTTAAGAAACATAAAAACGGAGAATATTTTTTGAGTGTTCCCGGAATAACCATTAACGATTTTTTCCAGGTAGTGGATAAAGATGGAGAAGCAAATGAACGTATTTATATTCTAGCGGTTCCCTATATTGGTGGCTACAATCCAGATTACTCGGGCATCGACTTCTGCGAAGCAGCATCAGAACAGGTCATGAAAAAAAATAAAGCAT
>NZ_AJLG01000124.1 GCF_000258495.1 Pedobacter agri PB92 | reverse complement strand
ACGTACACACTCTAACTTCAAACCTCAACCAGGTAAAAATGATAAGAGCTTCTTCGAAAGAATGAAGGAATATTTTGAATAATTAATTTCAATATAAATTTAAAAACCGATGGCTATCACCATCGGTTTTTTTTATGGGTTTTTAAACCGCTAATCAACAAAGTTATTGTAAGTGGTACGCATGAAATCATATTTTCTAATCAGGTCTTCAGCATTGTCTACTGACAGTTTACCAGAAGCCCCCGCATCTCTCATAACTTTTCTGCTTTCTACCAAATAATCGTTAAAGCTGTCGTTAAAGCGTTTGAAAGCAGCTTCTTTGCCGGGAAATTTTGACGTACTTGGCATATCCATTTCAGTATGCTGTTTGTATTGAGTTTCCAGCGCAGTATAAGCGGCTTTGATTTTTGGTTCATCTGTTTTATAGTTTTTAGATCCAAGCATCATTCTATTAAAATCACCCACTGCTTTACGGTCATCCTTCATGGCAAAAATATAATCTTTTAGTGGATGGGTTTTTAAGATGATTCTTTCCGCATCATCTCCAATTACTTCTAGTTTAGCTAAAACATTTTCATCGTATTTGTAATATGCTTTAGTCATGGTGTAGATGGAGTCAATAAAGCCTTTTCCCTTTACGCCTTTATCATCCTTCCAATCTTCTGCTTTCAGGTAATCATTTAATGATTTATAAGTATCTTTTATTTTAGTTAATGTTTCATTTAAACCATTAACATTATCTTTAAAAAATTTCTGATCACTGCTGCTTAATACCGCTGGCGGGTTTTCGGGTTTTATTCTAGAGTGATTAAAACTTGGTGTATAAAAGGGTGATATTATTCCAATAAATGCAAACTGATTGCTGGGATTTTGCAAACCTTTAGAAATCTTCTCTAAATTTTCATCAACTCTTTTTAAGTACTCATTATTTTTATCTGTAAAACTTACCAAAACATTGTTGTATTCCACAATTTGGTTTGCATCCTCATTACTCGCTTCACCGTATTCAGTTTTGGCATCTTTGTCTTTTTTATCGCCGCTTTTGCATGCAGAAAATGATATCGCAGCTGCGACAATTAATAGTTTGATAGGTAATTTCATCTTTTAGTTTTTATATCTGATAAATTGTTTAAGCAAGCGAATTGAAAAAGAAAACTTAACAAAAATAACTATGGGATGTTTTGATGGTTAACGAATGCTATCCTTAAAGAATGATTTACCAAACCTAAATTTTATTCGGTAAAAAACAAAATCAAATTTATCAATAAAAAATCGAATTTGATTATTAAAATGCTAAATATTTTAGTATTTTTAAAGATGGAAAATTTGTTTTTAGTTTGTTTAATACCACCAGCTCATCTTGTAGAGGAGATTGATGAGCTGAGGAAGTTTATTTCGGAGGAGTTCAACGTTCATCAGTCACTCAAGCGTCCGGCGCATATTACGTTATATGAACCGGTAAAATTAACTTCTGAAACACAAGAGGAAACTTTTTTTAGGGCCTTACAAGATGCCGCTTATTCGGCACCGTTTGAACAGATTTTAACAAATTTTGGGTCTTTTCCTGAACATACCTTTTATATTAATGTAGTGCAAAACAACGACATAATGGTTTTGAAATCGCAGATCGATGATGCACTCAGGCCCATGCATTTGTTTGAGAAGAACAGGCCTAAATTTACGCCACATGTTACGCTTGCTTTCAGAGATGTGCAACCGCCAGTATGCAGAGCAATTGTTGCGGCATTTAAAGACCGAAAGTTTAAGCGCTCATTTGTCGTATCCGGGTTTTCAGTATACAAACATAATGGCAAAATATGGCAACCTTACCAAGAAATACCGTTCAAATCTCCGGCCGATAAAGCGAAACCGCTAAGTCTTTTTCCTTAACCTAAAAAGGCATTCCGATACCGAAATTATATTGAACAAAACGATAAGTATCCGGTGCATGTGTAGCGTTATATTGATTTTTGAAATCTCTACAACCAGAAAACAATTTACTGATTACCCACTGTTCATCGCCAATAAATTGCGGATCTTTCAACTTTATACCAACATCGAACCTGAAAACGAAATACTGAACATCGTAGCGTAAGCCAAAACCTGTACCAACAGCAACCCGGCTTGCGAGCTTACTCAGTTTGAACACTGTTAATTCGTCTAATTCAGAAAATTCCTGGCTAATTGATTCCCCCATACGCACATTCCAAATGTTTCCGGCATCAACAAATGCTGCTCCTTTTAAAGTTGCGCCAAAAAACTTTTTAGCCAGCGTAAAACGATATTCAAAATTGGTTTCCAATCGCATAGTACCCAGCTGATCTAATCCGAAGAAGGCTTTTCTTAGTGCCTCTGTACTGATAATTTCTCTGTTATAATTACCAGGTCCAATTGTTCTGGCTTGCCAGGCCCTTAATCCGTTAGATCCGCCTGCAAAAAACTGCTTTTCGAAAGGTATGCCAGTTAAAATTGAATTTCCATACGAATATGCTACACCTGTGTTTAAACGAGCAATAAACTGTCTTTCACCACCTAAATGCTTATACCATCTTAAATCAAGCTCTGGCCTTACGTATTGATTAAACGGCAGGCCCAATATTCTGGCCGGATTACCAGCTGCCGGATCACTTTTTGAACCTCCAAGGTTTGAAATGCCCTGCAGCAGGTTTCCAGCTATATCAATATTTGCTCTCAAATAAACAAATGTTCTCAACTGGTTTAGTTTATCAGCATTTAAAGTATAACTGTATTTCATGCCTAATGTTAAGTCTTTACGATCTAGCAAGGTGGCATAATACAGGTTATTTGAAACTGTGGCAGAATCTACCCCATCTTCTAAGGTTCCTAAACGATATTCAAAATTTAATGGCGTAAATGAATGGACTTTTGATTTTGTCTCAAACCAATCATAAGTAACCGAGTTAATGAACACCCGGCGTACAGATACATCCTTTTGCAGGGCATAAATGTAACTTGAAGAAAAAGTGGTGTGCGGCATCCCATTTCCGCCTAAAATCGGTTTATAAAATGGAATTAATAATCTTGGTACAGAAATACTTGCGCTGATTGAAAAATCCCGCTGGTAAATATCTCTGAACGGTTTAGCGTTGTTTCCAATTCTCGATTGTAATCCTCCCTTTAACTGCAATTCGAAACGCTCTGCACCTCTAAATAAGTTATTGTTGGTATAGGTATTACTTAAATTAAAACCAATGGTACCTCCGTTAAAGGGCACCTCGCCTTCTACCCTATTGCTCATTACTTTTTGCGGAGTGAGCAAAATGATCGGATTAATTTTATTGCCTGTGCTGTCTCTGTTGAAGTAATCGATTTTAACGTTTTTAAACACGTTCAATTCATAAAGGCGATCATAAGTCAGGTTTTCATTCCTTATATCATAAACTTCGCCTTGTTTTAAAAAATCGTAGCGGAGAATCGGGTTTCTTCTGTACCTTTTTGATAAATCAGTAAACGACACCCCTCGGGTGGTATCTCTGCTTACGTAATTGCGTAGCGAATCGGGAAAACCATCCGGACTTGGTGCAATAATCATGTAGGTGGTACCTATATTGTATTGCTTATGAGGACCTGAGGGTGGGTTAGTAATGTTCAACCTCAAATCTACCTTTTGCGGCTGATTTGTTTCTATCACATCAAAATTCACATATGGCCGAAGGAAGTAGAAGTAACCGTTCTCTTTCATCACCCTGTAAATCTGCTCTCTTTCGTATGTTAACGAATCCACATCATATCGCATACCTGGATGTAAGCGGGTAAAGGTGGCTTTCGTACTGTCATACACTTTCTTTACATTTTGGCTAAAGATAGAATCCGTTAGTTTACCAACGTTAGATACCTTACCCTGGTTGGCCACGAAATCAATTTGGGCTTTTTTATTTTTGACTTTGATATCAGCAGCTACTTTAGCATCAAAATAACCTTTACCATTCAGAAATTTTTGAATCTGATTGCGGGAGATTTCTACAAGTGCACTATCTAAAATTGCCGGTGGTGTACCAAAAGGCTTGATGTTGCTGGTTTTATACCTTCCATCTTTGGTATTGAATAAATTATAAAGTGGCACATTGATGCTAAAAGCCGATGGCGGGCGAATATCTTTCTGAACGTAATTGTAGGCTTGTTCTTCAAATTCTGTGTCAACACTATCAATCGTTACCTTCTTCACTATAGCCTGATAGTCGGGAATATATTTTGTAGAGGAACAGCTCTGAATTAAAACAATAATAAATAGTAATATTGCAGTGCTTTTCAGTTTAATATTTATTAAGTATTGGTATGCTTTCAAAGTCTCAGATTAGTTTTATAAAGTCATTACATCAAAAAAAATATCGTAAAGAGCATGGTTTATTTCTGGTTGAAGGTATAAAATCTATCAAAGAATTTTTTCAATCAAACTACAGCATCCACAGCATATTTTACAACAATGAGCAATCCAATTTGTTACCCAAATTGCCTGCAAATATAAACTTATTTGAAGTAAACAACGTTGAATTAGGGAAGATTAGTACTTTACAAACACCGCAGGGTTTTCTGGCCGTGGTACACCTTCCAAAAACTGAAAAAATTAACGAAAGTGCTTTGAAAAATCAATTTACACTGGTGCTTGATGGTGTTCAGGACCCAGGTAACCTGGGTACCATTATCAGAACTGCAGATTGGTTCGGGTTTAAAAAGATCATTTGTTCTGAAGATACCGTTGAGGCTTTTAATCCCAAAACGGTGCAAGCCACCATGGGTTCATTGGCGAGGGTATCAATACATTATGAAAATCTGACATCCTTTTTAGATAGAAACAGCTTACCTGTTTTCGGCGCATTGCTTGATGGTGCATCTATTTATGAAACCAACTGGGGCAATGAAGGATTGATTATTTTAGGTAACGAAGGAAAAGGAATATCCGAAGAAATCATAAAAAAAGTAAATAAACCCGTAACTATTCCTAGATTTGGCGAAGCAGAATCGCTTAATGTTGCAATTAGTGCAGCGATTTTTTGCGCTGAATTAGTGAGAGTTAAAAATTAGAAAGATATTATTTAAGATATTATTTGCGCACTAATTAATAATTGCTATTTTTGCAACCTTGAATTTCAAGGTCGAGTGGCCGAGTGGCTAGGCAGAGGTCTGCAAAACCTTCTACAGCGGTTCGAATCCGCTCTCGACCTCCATTTGTACAAATAAAATAATTAAAAGGTTATTACCATGGCAGTTACCAGATTAAAAAGAAAAGACAGAAGAAATAAAAATACAGCTCACCAAGAGGTAGCATTTTTAAAAAGAGCAACTAACATCGAGTTAGGAAGTCGCTCTGCTCAACCTAAAAACGATCAATTAGCTAAAAACAACGCTGTTTTAGCTGGTTTAGCAAAATAGTTTTTAGAGTATCTTCTTAAAAATTTAAAGCATCCTTCTGATCAAAGGATGCTTTTTTTATGCAGCAGACATCTAAGAAAATTGCATCGCTTCCAAGGGCTTCGATCGATCATTTGAAAACTTTACAGCATCTCCAACATTATTTTAAACAGAGATCTAAGCGTTGCGTTTTTGTATTTTAACTTTGCGAAGCTGAAGCATTGTGAATGATCAAAGCGCATCAATATTAGTTGCTATACAACATTCGGTATCTGAAGTAAGTGGATAGGTATCGGCACAGCGCTGGAACCTTTAAAAACCATCTAACATTACGCCTCACCTATCGCTTCAATATAAACGGAGGCTATGTTTAGCAGGCATAATGTTCATTCCTAAAAATCTAAAGGACTTAAAAATTTACTTTTAGCTACATCGGAAACATGCGTATAAATTTGCGTAATGGTTAAGCTGTTATGCCCCAAAAGTTTCTGAATATAACGGATATCCGTTCCGTTTTCTAATAAATGAGTGGCAAAGCTATGCCTTAACATGTGTGGCGAAACAACTTTATTTATATTAGCCAAACCCGCAGCCTGTTGCAATATACTTTGCACACTTCTGGGCGAATATTGTGCTTGCGATTGCCCCTCGAACAAATAAATTTTAGGTAAATGGATTTTAGAATATTCTCTAAGTAGCGGAAGCAGTGATTTTGGCAGCATCACTTGCCGGTCTTTTTTCCCTTTTGCCTGCCTAACTGTAATCACTTCGTTTTTTGAATCCACATCCTCAATTTTCAGGTTAATCAATTCGCTTAAGCGAAGGCCGCAACCATATAAGGTGCTCAAAATAGCTTTATGTTTTGAGTTGGTAACCACTGATAATATTCTTTTTACCTCCTCTTTATTGAGGTATTTAGGCAAGGTGTGTGCAGTACGTTTGGGAAACAAATGATCAATTTGCAAAACCCTGCTAAACACCATTTTATAAAACAACTTTACACTGCCAATAAGGTGTTTTTGATATGCGGCCGAGATGTTCTTTTCGCGAATAATTTTGCCGAGATAACTTTCAATAATTTGTTCATTGATCTCGGTGATCGGGAATTGGTTGTTCTCTTTTAAAAAAACAGCCAAAGCTGCCGTATACGATTTGATGGTAGAATGGCCATAACGGGTGATTTCCATTTTCTGCCTGAAAATTTCTAAGTATTTCACACTTAAATCTTTTGGTAAACATTCGTAAATCCAAAAGAATGCAATGCATAACAATAGCGATAAAGTGCTGAATTTAAATAGGATAATTCATTTTTTAAAAAATATCAAATTGGATTTACAAATGTTTTTTAGTTTGAATTTACGCAAATGCGTAAATTTAGATGTTACTGGCAAGCTTAAAACGACACTAAACAAATGGACATTGAACTTGAAGAAAAATCTGATTGGACAAAAATCAGACAAAAACTTAATCAGACTTACAAGTATGACAAAACTTGGGAAGATGCCATCACGTTATTTAACAAAAGAGTAAAACGTAAATTTTTCGACCCAATTCAAACTATCATTAATGGAAAGACATTAAAAGGCGAAGGTTTTACAATCGTGACCGTACAATGTGCGTTAATTGAAATGTTTGCTGCATTTAGAGTTGGAAAAATATTTAATCATAGTAAGACAAGTGCTTCGCCAAAATACGAATATGATAAAAGCCAAAAAATGTTTGTCAGTCTTCTTCGTTCGGCTTCTGTTTTTCAAGACAACTTCTGGCAATTAAATAATAAAAATAAAGTTGTAATTGACAAGCCATACAGTCCGACAGACTTTTACAAAAATGTTCGCTGTGGACTAATGCACGAAGCAAGAACAAAAGACAATTGGTATATTACAGCAACTCCTTTGACAAAATCCGTTAAAACAGAAAAACAATTCCTTGTTGCGGAAAACGGTAAAATAAAAATTTACAGAACAGTTTTACATTACAGACTTTTAGACTATTTAAAAGAATATTCCGATGAACTTAGTAAAGACACAAAAAAGAGCGAAGAGTTGCGAAAATATTTTGCGAGAAAATTAGACCATCTATTTGACTTTAACGCAGACACAAAATATGATTGGTGGACAGAATAAAAAGCCAGCCAGTAACATCGGTTTGGCAATATGGCGGCTGAAGTGCCAAATCCAAGTTCAGTTCTTCGATTGAACTTTTGTACAAAACTGAACATTTGTGCTTCGATTTCCGCCACATCGCCAAGCCGAAAAACGTTAGCGGCAAGCAAAAAACAACACTACAAAAGTATACAAATCACAAAATGGAGAAAATAATTTTTGAACTATCAAACGAACAACGACAATATTTAGGACTTACACCAGTTGAAAATAACTGGGAGCTTGTCAAATTATTTGACAGTTATGTATATTTTGATGGAGACATTATCCGTAAAGAAATTATTGTTAATGAACAAGCCTATACCGAACGTGACCTGAATGAAAAAACAGCTGAACACAGAACCATACTATTACCAAAAACAGAAAAAGGAAAACCAAAAAAGCTCAACTATACTGCTACACAATCCTTTAAAGGCATAGGTGTTTATTTTTCATTCTCAAGTAGTCATCTGACTATCTCGAACTATACAACACAAACAACTTATTACTCAGAAAATTTTGAAGATAAAAAACTTGACTACCTGAAAATTTGGTTAGAAAAATGGATTTCTGAGACAACTAGTGGAGATTTAGCGGAAATTACAGCTTTTAAAAATGCAGACCGCAAACACTGTAAATTTCAGGAAGGTGACTTTTTTGCCTTTAAAATTGACAGAAGGAACTACGCTTTTGGTAGAATTTTAATTGATGTTTCTAAACGAACAAAAACCGATAATCTAAAAGAAAATAAAAACTATGGCCTAACCCACTTAATGGGAAAAGCGCTAATTGTAAAACTCTATCACAAGATTAGCAATAATCTCGATGTTGATTTGAATGAATTATCAAAGACATTAGCTTTGCCATCACAAGCGGTTATGGATAATCAATTTTATTATGGAGAGAAATTTGTAATTGGACATAAATCCCTTGAAATGTCAGAATATGATATGCTTATTTCTTACAGCAAAAGCATTAGTTCTGATGAAAAAAATCTCATATATCTACAGTACGGATTTATTTACAAAGAAATGAATATTTCAAAGTTTGATAAGTATTTAAAAATAGAAGATAAGAGTTTGTATGGTGGATACAACGAAAATCCATTTAGAAAAGAAGGAGTCGGATTTGGTTTGGACATTGAAGAACTTAAAGAATGTATCGCAGAAAAATCTAATAAACCATATTGGAATAGTAACCATAGATATGACATCAAATATGATTTGCGAAACCCAATCAACCTTGATACAAAAAGAGAAATATTTTCGGCTTTTGGACTTGATGCTGACAAAACGTACGAACAGAACTTAGCGCTAACAAAATGACAGAAATTGCCAGCCGCTAACAGGGGTTTTGCAATAGTGGGGCGAAACTGCAAAGTTCAATCCCGTATGTACGGGATTCTTCGGTTCAACTTTAGTGCAAAATTGAAAATTTCCCGATGTAAAATCGGGACAAGTGGCGCTTCGATTGCCCCACCATCGTCAAGCCCCGAAACGTTGTGCGATATGCTAAATAACACTATTAAAAAATGAAACTGCAGAATAACAGATGAAAAAAACATTTACAATTTTAATAACTTCTCTTGCTTTGCTGTCTTGTCAAAACAAAGCACAAGAGGCGACTCAGGTAACAAATAAAATAGCCGAAAAGCAAGAACTAGCCCAAACACAAAATATACAGGACACTATAAAAATCCCAAAACCCACAGATGAAATTGTAGGTGAGTTTTACAAAGCTATCTTTGATAATGATAGTATAAAAGTAAGGCAAATGTTGGAAACTGTATTTCCTGCAAACTATGAACCTAAAAATAAGATACCACCACTGCAAGCATTAATTTGGTCATCAGACAATTTATATCTAACCAAACTTTTTGTAGAGGGTGGAGCAAAAATCAACAATAAGGAAAATCCATTAACCGTTGTTGCATCTGAGTATGGCAGATTGGAAATATTGAAGTACCTGATAGAAAAAGGTTGTGATATTAAAAACAATAAAGCTTTCAATACTGCAGGTTTTCATAGGTTTTACGATGGTGCAAAATTTTTATTGTTAAATGGTGCAAATCAGGAAAAAGGTGATGTGAGGGGGAAAATTTGGCTTTTTGAACAAGCTGTAATCAAATCTAACTATGAAGTACTTAATAAACTAAACCTCACTAATGAAGAACTTAATCACAACAATTGTGATGGAGAAACAGCATTAATTATCGCAGTAAAACAAAATAATTTTCAGATGGTAAAATATCTATTAAACAAAAATGTAGACAAAAAGAAACCTGAAACTTTTGACTGCGGAGATAATGTGAATTACGGAAAAACACCTATTCAAATTGCAAAAAAAGCTAATTATCAAGAAATCATATCCTTACTTAAATAAATCAACTAAAAACACAATCGCATAACAAGGGGTCAAACATGCTGAGCTCGCTTTGGATCGGTTACCTCCAGCCTAATCACGTCCGAAATTACCGCACTACCGTAAAGCTCCGAAATGTGAGCGAAATTTTTAACCAACCAAAACTAAAACAAATAAACAATTATATTTAAACCAATGAAGCAAACGGAATATACCCAAATGACAGAGCAAGAATTGATAGGTGAAGCAAAAAAAATGAAATCTTTTTCTATTATAAACGCCTTATGAATTGGTTTTTTAGCAGGCATTATAATCTACAGTTTTTTCAAAAACAGCTGGGGATTATTAACATTAATACCGCTATATTTTATTTACAAAATGGTTAACGACCCGAAAAACAGGAGAGTAAAAGAATTACAAGGTTTATTTAAGGAGCGTAACTTAAAATGGTAACTATTGAAAAGTTTCATTCCATAAGTGCGGGATAGAACCTTTATAGAAAATAGAGATTTCCCGATGTAAAATCGGGAAAAGTAGTGCTTCCTTGCCTATTGAAAAGCAGGGATTGCTGAAGCATCACAAGGCTCGAAATCCCCCCGCCGTGTAAAACCTTTAACCAAATAGCGAAGAATGAAAAACTGTTATTTTATTTTTTACCATACTTATATTTATGGCAAAGGAGGAAATTAATGCGATCTACTTCACGATATGATAAGGACGGTGAACAAAAAAAGTGTTTGACTTTTCTGGAACTATTATTTTGTACTTTTGCTGGTCTCTTTGGCTTCAATTCTGCTTGAAAAATGCAGAATGCAAAAGGATAAAATTAAATTCCAAATCTTCCCTGTTGTAAATAGCAGTTCCTTAATGATGCAAAAAATCATTAATTATTAAACAATGTTTACAGTAAAACAAATTGCCTTTGCGCACAGCAAAGTTAAATCAGGCGCCGATTTTCCTTCCTACATTCAGGAAATAAAAAATTTAGGTGTACATTCTTATGAGGTTTGGGTTAAAAATGGCCAAACAGAATATTTTGGAGCGGATGATTTTAGCACAAAATCCAGTCCGAAATATGACGAGCTGATCATCGCAAACCTCAGTGATCAGAAGAGGTTCATGGGTTATTTAAAATCGCACCAAAACGGTGAAACCAATTATTTGGAATTCTGCAAGCATTGCGCTGAAACCGGAGTCGAAAAGTGGCTTGTTTCATTAGATACGATGCTTTGTACTTATTTTGATCAGGCTGGCCAGGAGGTTTTAGTGGAAAAGATTCCAGGATAAAACTGACTGAAGAAAGCTGGAGAATTTATCTTCAGCTTTGCTATTTAACCAAAGATTTGCAAATCGATTTGATCAAGCCCGGGCCTTCATAAATAAAGCCAGTGTACAATTGAACAAGACTTGCGCCGGCCTCTAATTTCTCCTGGGCATCCTGAGCAGAATGAATTCCGCCTACACCTATAATTGGGAAAGCTTTATTTGATTTTTCTGAAAGATACTTAATAACCTCTGTAGAACGTTCTCTAACTGGTTTACCACTTAAGCCACCCGTTTCTCCGGCCAATACTTTTTCGGTGGCTAAATTTTCTCTACTAATTGTTGTATTGGTTGCTATAATTCCCGCAATTTTTGTTTCCGCTACAATTTCGATAATATCATCTAATTGTGCATCGGTTAAATCAGGTGCAATTTTCAATAAAATCGGACGAGAAATATCGTTCTTGCGGTTACGCTGCTGCAGTGTATGGAGGATATTTTTTAGGGGTTCTTTTTCTTGCAATTCGCGTAAACCAGGTGTGTTTGGCGAACTAACATTAACCACAAAATAATCCACTACATCAAATAACCGATCAAAACATTTAATGTAATCGCTTACGGCATCTTCATTAGGCGTGGCTTTATTTTTACCAATATTTCCGCCAACCACAATATCAGGATGTTTATCTTTCAGCATACGCAAACGCTCTGCCATCACATCAACGCCTTTATTATTGAAACCCATTCGGTTAATCAAGGCTTCATCATTAGGTAAGCGAAACATACGTGGCTTATCATTACCGGGTTGCGGCATTGGGGTTACCGTTCCAACTTCAATAAAGCCAAAACCAAGATTACTTAGAGATTCTACATATTCGCCATTTTTGTCAAAACCTGCAGCTAAACCTACCGGATTTCTAAATTTTATTCCAAATACTTCTTTCTCCAGACCTCTGATGTGAAAATCGAAGCTGCTGCGAATAATGGTTTTACCCAATGGGAATTTATCATTAAACCATTTCAACCGTTTTACAACGAAATAATGTACGTTTTCTGGGTCAAACTTGAAAAATATTGGTTTAATAAGGCGATACATGCCACGAAGATAAATAAAATATAGAAAAAAATGGAAGATGGAAAAGGTAAGATGGAAAACTCGACTATCTTAAATACCTCTCATAATATCTTCTGCCGCTCAAATCTTACCTCCTCCATCTCACATCATCCATCTTACATCATCCCTGCTAGTATGCTGCCGTAAACTGCTCCTGGTGGTGTGCATTGTTCTCCAATTCATCGGCAAGAACAATTGATAAGTCTTCTACCGATAGAATTGAACGACCTTCTTCATTAAAAACCGGAGAAGTTTTGCCCAAACGGTATTTGCCTGTGCGGCCAATGGTGATGCCTGGGTGCATTTCAATCGCTGGACTAAAAAACAACCAATCCAGTTCTTTTTCTTCTTTCAACTTATTAAAGTAGTCTCTTACAGCTGATGCACCAGGATAAATTTCTTTCGGAAACTGCGGCCCATCTACCAGCTGGTTTCCATCAATTTGCAAAGTACCTGCACCGCCAATGAAAATATAACGTTTTACGCCCGATGCCTTAACTGCTTTCTGAATGGCTTCTGCACCTGCAACAGTATCGTTATACAGGTTTGGGTTCGTCCAACCTGCGTTAAAAGCGCTGATCACCGCATCAGCACCTTTCAGAGTTTCTGCCAGTTTACCGGTATCCAAAACATCAACCGCCACTTTGCTAACTTTTTCATCTGTATTTTCGATTTTATCGCTATCACGGGCAATTGCAATTACCTCGTTACCACGACTTACCAACTCGTTTAAAAGGGCTTTACCTACAAAGCCAGATGCGCCTATTAATGCTACTTTCATGTTATTTATTTTTTAAATGTTTCTAAATGCTTATTGTAATAAATTTTGTTACAGTTTTGAATAAAAATTTTTTATTTGAATCTCAATGCAAAATCTGCCAGAGTTTGATTTGATAAATTCTCGATTAAAGCTTTTTCAGCATCACTGTAAAGTGTATTCAAATGCTGGTTTATTTGTTTCCCAATCGGACATTTTGGGTTCGGTTGATTTTTACTTTGCCCTAAAATATTGTTGTTGTTAACAGCCTTATAAACCTCTCCTAAATTAATATCTGATGCATTTTTTGCTAGAAAAGAACCGCCGCCCTTTCCCTCTTTACTATCTACAAAACCATGTTTCCTCAAATTCATAATTTCTTTCCGAACCAGCACAGGATTGATATTGATGCTTCCTGCCAAATATTCCGAACTCACAAGCATACCTTTTGCGTCATCAAGCAAGGTAAGTATGTGTAAGGAAATCGAAAATCTGCTGCTGTTCATTCTGTAATATTTTTTATTACAGAACAAATGTAAGGACTTTTATTTAATATCAAAATTTTTGATGATTTTAAATGATTTGTTAGTGGTTTGAATGAATAAGAATAATTTAAGCAGTAGAAATATTTTGAATTATAAGTTTACGAGCCCGTTGATTTGCGCATACTGCAAAAGCATAATGGTTTTACCATCTTTAATTTCGCCGGTTTTTATCATTCCCAAAGCGTTTTTAAAGGGCAATTCCAATACTTCTATATTTTCTTGTTCTTCGTGATGACCGCCACCTTCACTTACTTTCATATCTTTTGAATATTCAGCTACAAAAAAGTAAAGAATTTCAGTCACCGAACCTGGAGACATATAGGCTTCAAAAACTTTCTGCACATCTTTTATTTTGTAACCCGTTTCTTCTTCAGTTTCGCGTTTAATTGCTGTTTCGGGATTATCTTTGTCTAACAAGCCTGCACAGGTTTCGATTAACATACCGCTTGCATTGCCATTGAGGTAAGTAGGCAAGCGAAACTGACGGGTAAGAATTACGGTTTGATTTTCTTTGTTGTAAAGCAGAATAGTGGCGCCATTTCCCCTATCATAGGCTTCGCGATTTTGAGTTTCTACAGTACCATCTTTTTTATGATATTCGAATGTAATTTTGTTTAAGGTGTACCAATTATCTGAAAGGATTTCTGTGCTTAAAATTTTAATGTTTTCGTTGTTCATTCGTGATTAGCTTTAAATTCAAATGTATTAATTTTTTAATCGTTGACTGAAGTCAACGGCAATGAAGTGCGTTGTGATAAAACAGGATGGTAATGCTATCGTTATTAAATCTCATTACCGTCGTGCTTTAGCAGACGGATTTTAGTTTGCACTCTTGCCATTTTGCAACCGCCACTACAAGGCACAATTTTTTTGTGTATAAACCTGATAGCAGCGAAAATACTTTTTGACGCAGGTCTTCGACAGGCTCAGACTGACATGAAAGTGTGTACGT
>NZ_AJLG01000123.1 GCF_000258495.1 Pedobacter agri PB92 | reverse complement strand
ACGTACACACTAAAAGTAGCTTCAAAGTCATGCCCTGGTCTAAAGATTTTTTGCTGCTAGCCTGTATCACCGGACCATCGGCAACAGGGTCTGAGTACGGAAATCCAATTTCCAACATGTCTGCACCCGATTTCTCTAAAGCCTCGGCAATCTCGATAGTATCCCCAATGTTTGGATAACCGGCGGTATAATAAATTGATAATATATTTTTCTTCGTTTCGAAGAGTTGTTTAATTCTGTTCATATAACCCCAACCCCTAAAGGGGCTTTAATTGTTTATAAAAAACCACGCTAAAAAGTCCCCTTTAGGGGATTTAGGGGTTATAAATTAAAATATTTAATATAGGTATCCAAATCCTTATCACCTCTACCCGACAAGCAAACTACTACATTTTCGCCACCTTTAAACTTCATTTTTTCGAGGTAAGCCAATGCGTGTGCACTTTCAATTGCAGGAATAATGCCTTCTAATTGAGTAAGTAATAAGCCTGCATCTAAACTTTCTTCATCAGTAATGGAAACATATTCACCACGACCGCTTTTAAATAAGTGTGCATGTTGAGGGCCAATTCCCGGATAATCCAAACCTGCTGAAACCGAATGGGGTTCTACTACCTGACCATCTTCTGTCTGCATTAAAATACTTCGGCTACCATGTAAAACACCTTCTTTACCCAAATAAGTGGTTGCTGCAGAAAATCCACTTGATACACCTTTTCCAGCAGCTTCAACGGCAATGAGTTTCACATCTTCATCATCCATAAAATGATAAAACATACCCATGGCGTTACTACCGCCACCCACGCAAGCCAAAACATAATCAGGCTGGTCGTTGCCAGTTTGTTCTATTAGCTGCTTTTTAGTTTCTTCAGAAATGATGGATTGAAAAATCGCTACCATATCTGGATAAGGATGCGGACCAACCACAGAACCGATAATGTAATGTGTATCAACAGGATTGTTAATCCAGTCACGCATGGCTTCGTTGGTTGCATCTTTTAAGGTTTTACTACCAGAACTTGCTGGAACAACCTTTGCACCCAACATTTTCATGCGGGCAACATTTGGCGCCTGACGCTCAATATCGACCTCGCCCATGTAAATTACACATTCCAGGTTACGCAATGCACAAACGGTAGCCGTTGCTACACCATGCTGACCAGCACCTGTTTCGGCGATGATTCTTTTCTTGCCTAACTTTTCAGCCAGCAAAATCTGTCCGATGGTATTATTGATTTTATGTGCTCCGGTATGGTTCAAATCTTCTCTTTTCAGGAAAATATTCGCACCATATCTTTCAGATAACCGATTCGCTAAATATAATGGCGACGGACGACCCACGTAATCTTTTAATAATTGATGAAATTCTTCCTGAAAATCGGCATCATCAATAATCTTCAAGTAGTTTTGACGCAATTCTTCTACGTTTGGATAGAGCATCTCTGGGATGTATGCGCCACCAAAATCACCGTAATATCCTTTTTCGTTTACTTTGTATTTCATATTTATTTTATTATCCAAGAGTTAAAACCGATGGTAATGAATGATCAAATCTTTTATTATTTGCTGTCACATTGAGCTTATAGAAATACATTAATTTCTTCGACAAGCTCAGAATGACAAGCTGTTTATGAGGCAAGAAGAATCTGTTAATTATTGACAACAGGTTTTCATCACTTACAGATACTTCGAGCTTCAGTATTACAGTGTGGTATTCAATTTTACAACAAATGCCTTAATCTTCTCTACATCCTTAACACCTGACTCAGTTTCAAATCGGCTATTTATATCTAACGCATATAACCGCTCATCTTTTATTGTTGAAATGGCTTCTGCATGTTCCAAATCAATCCCTCCACTTAGAAAGTAAGGTTTATCGTATTTATAATCTTTTAAAATTTTCCAGTCGAATGTCTTTCCTGAACCGCCGTGTGCTTTTGTCTTCGTATCGAACAGGAAATAATCTACCATGTCCACATAACCATTCAGCTGAGTAAAATCAAAATCTTCATCTACACCAAAAGCCTTAATGACTTCCAAACTTGAAAAAGTAGATTTTAATTCGCTGCAATATTCTGTCGACTCACTTCCATGTAATTGAACAGCTTTTAACTGATATAGATTTACTTTTTTCTTAACAGTTTCCAAATCTTCATTTACGAATACACCAACCGCTTTAATCTCTGATGGAATATATTTAATTAACTCTGCCGAAACATCACTAATAAACCTTGGCGATTTCTCATAAAATATGAACCCCAAATAATCAGGTTGCAAGCTGGCAACGGCAGCAATGTTCGCCGCGAACTTCATTCCGCATACCTTTAATTTTAAACCATTCATCAGGCTACTAATTTTTTAAAGCTTTCTAACGCTTTTTTACTCATTAAAGATTCTTCCGCTTCGTAAAAGCAATCTGCAAAAGTCGCACTTGGCTTAATGGTTTTTATGGCTAAAGCCGAGTTGCAAAGCACTACATTGTTTTGAACATCGGTTGCTTCGCCATTTAGTACATTCATAAAGATTTTAGCTGATGATTCTACCGTATCACCACCTTTAATATCGTTCACCGCAACCTTATCAAAGCCCATATCATTCAAAGTTAAAATGCTCTCACCTTTGTTGTTAAATGTTTTCACATCGCAGGTAAGTGAAATTTCATCATAACCTTCCAGTGCATGCACAATGGTATAGCTTTTAGTCGTATCCTGATATAAATAATTGTATAAACGAGCCAGTTCCAGGCTGAAAACGCCAACCATCTGATATTTCGGTTGTGATGGATTAACCATCGGACCTAACATATTAAAAAAGGTTTTAATACCTAAATCTTTTCGTATTGGTGCTACTATTTTCATAGCCGGGTTAAAAAGCGGTGCATGCAAAAAGCAAATTCCTGCCGTATCAAGGTTACGCTTTAGAACATCCTGGTCGTTTGTAAAAGAATAGCCTAAATATTCCATCACGTTCGAAGAACCGCAGCCTGAAGAAACACCATAATTTCCGTGTTTTGCCACTTTATGGCCGGCGCCGGCCACTACAAAAGAGGAAAGCGTAGAAATATTGAACGTATCCTTTCCATCGCCACCAGTACCACAAAGGTCAATTAATTCGAAATCAGAAAAGTCAGTTTTAACACCTAAATCCAACATCGCATCTCTAAAACCTTGCAACTCTTGCACCGTAATATTACGCATGGCGTAAGCCGTAATAAATGCCGCAATTTGAGAAGAATTAAATTCACCCTGTGATATAGAAATCAGGATGTTTTTAGCCTCTTCCCTACTGAAACTCTTGTTTTCGAATAAATGGTTCAATATCTTTTTCATACTAATTTCCAGAAAGCCCATAAAAAAAAGGATTGCTTTTTGGGCAATCCTTTTCATCGTTTATAAAATATTTTAAAATATATAACAACAGAATTTGCCTAACGAATTTCGTTATGCCACCACCAATTGTTATTTAAGTTTTTAATTATCATTTTTGTATAAAACAAATATTGATATAGTTTTTTATAATTCCAAAATCTTTTTAAAAATACATGGCTTTCTTTAAAAGAAAAGTACAATTTAATGATGATTTAGGTTTCGGCTCTGTTCCGGTAATCAAAAATCAACGCGTTTTAAACACCGATGGCACACCAAATATAGAGCGTACTGGCTTACCTTGGTTCAAATTCGACGATACCTACACCCGTTTGGTTACCATGAGTTGGCCACGTTTCTTCACCGTCATATTAATTGCCTACCTCATTGTAAATACACTTTTTGCCGTTGCGTACAACATCATCGGAATCGAAAATTTAGACGGTGCAAAAGGCGTAACCCTCCGCGACCAGTTTTTCGATGCATTCTTTTTCTCGGCCCAAACCATTTCAACCGTAGGTTATGGTCATATATCTCCACAAGGATTTATCACTAGCGTACTCGCGGCTTTCGAAAGTATGCTGGGCTTATTGGCTTTTGCATTAGCAACCGGACTATTGTATGGTCGTTTCAGCAGACCAACATCAAAGGTATCTTTTAGTAAAAAAATGGTTGTTGCGCCCTACCAAAACCACACAGGTTTAATGTGTCGATTAGTAAATTTGCGAAAGAATTCTTTAATAGATGTAGAAGCACAGATGTATATGACGTTTAACGAAACCGTTGATGGAAAACTAAAACGGAGCTTTTACCCACTGCAACTGGAACGAAGTAAAATTAGCATGCTCTCGCTGAACTGGACATTGGTGCATCCAATTAATGAAGATAGCCCAATTTTCGAAAAAAGCCTTGCAGAATTAACCCTTGCAGAGGTAGAGATTTTCGTAATTTTAACTGCTTTTGATGATACTTTTGCACAAACCATTCATGCCCGTACCAGCTATCAGGATGAGGATATTGAGTGGAATGCAAAGTTTAAGATTATGCATTATCACAATGAAGCAGGCAAAATGGTAATGGACTATAGCTTATTTGACCGCACGGAAAAGGTAGTGATCGGTTAAACACAAAGTGTTTTATGCTAATCTCGGAAGATTTAAAATCTTTTTTGACTATGTAAATTTATTAACAAATTCCACAATTGCTTTATACAAAGCATTGGAACCAAATATCATCTGGCTAATCATTGGCACATGACTTTTACCCTTAACTTCGTTAATTTCTACAGCAACCTTATTGGCTGTTAGTTTTTCATATAATCTTGGGGTTTGTATTTTTATGGCATCATAAGTTTTCCCGCCGTAAAAAAGCAAATGTGGGTTTTTGATATTATTCACATAATCCAATGGAGATGCCCGCTTCCAAACTGCAGGCTGGTCGGTAAAAGTTCTTAAGAAATCATAATAATAATTATCCTTTTCTGCTGATGTTAAATACTCAAAAATATCTAAGCCAAAAGGATCATTCAGAATCATTCCCTTAATTGGATTTTTAATTCCAGCTAGTTGAAAGTATTTTGGATCGGAATTGATTAATTCACCCAGGTGTGCACCAGCGGAATGCCCCATCACAAAAATTTTATCGCCACTGGCCTGATAATTTTCAATATTTTCCCTAACCCATTTTACCGCTAAAGCACAATCTCCAGCCATTTTTTCATATTGAGCCGTGGGCGCCAATGGATAATTGATAATTACAGTTACAATACCTTTCCTTGCAAAGTTTCTGCCTAACCACCAATACGTTTCCTTTTTACCACTGCTCCAGGACCCGCCGTGAATAAAAACCAAAACTGGTTTATTCGCTATTCCATCGTTTTTATAAAAAATGTTTAGTGTATTTTTAACTTCGGTATTGCCAGCGTAGTTAATATTTTTTGCTGTTTTTACCTGCGCAGAAGATAAAATAGTTTGGAATAAGAGCATTATTGGTAACAGTTTCTCAAGCATATTGAAGCTTTTTCTTTTCAACAATAAATTAACGAAATTGTTGGGGTAGCGGATTTTCTTAAAATAAGTGATGGATGATGGAAGATAGAAAATGGATAATGGACAATGAATCATAAAGCCATCACGTATCCTACATCAAACATCTCAACCGATATTTAAAATTCCATTTTCCATGTTACATCTTACATTTAATCTTTATGCTTTTATCAAGGGGTTTTTCTCTTTAGCGAATAAGTCGAAAACCTTTTGATCTACAAAAGCTGGAAATAACTTATTCATCCATACGGCTAACTTCCCTTGCCCCGTCATGATTAAAGTACGTTTACGCTTTTCAATGCCGTTGGCGATGATATTGGCTACTTCTTCTGATGTCATCATCTTGCCCTCATCCATGCTGGTTTCTCCATGTGCTGCCCCATCTTTCGAAAGTGCAGTAACTCTGATATTAGAAGCGGTAAATCCCGGGCAAGCCACCAAAACATTTACACCAGTTTTTAAAAGTTCAGTACGTAACGATTCCATAAAGCCATTCATGGCAAATTTAGAAGCCGAATAACCTGTTCTTCCTGGCAATCCGCGATAACCTGCGATAGAAGAAATTCCAACTACCGTTCCTTTGGTTTTTAGGATCTCAGGCAAGGCGTATTTTGTGCAATAAACTGTTCCCCAAAAGTTTACATCCATCAGGTTTTTTAATACTGATAAATCTAAATCATTAAATAAGGCACGCATGGATAGCCCAGCATTGTTCACCAGGACATCAATCTTTTGAAAAGAAACCAAAGTTTGTTTAATAATCAATTCGCAATCTGCTTCCTTACTTACATCTGCTTGAACAGCTACCGCTCGGATGCCATATTTTTTCTCCAGGTTAGCTGTGATTTCGCAAAGTGTAACATATTGGCGAGCTGCCAAAACCAAGTTGGCACCACGCCTGGCGAATTCTTCGGCACAAGCTTTGCCAATTCCGCTAGATGCGCCTGTAATGATGATGACTTTATTTTTTAAATCCATTTTTTTTAAGTATAAATAGCAAGACCTGATCCTTATTGTAATTGTATATTAAAATAATTACTTGCTTTGGCTACCTGATCTGTGTTTATGATGTCGGCACCTAAATCATATAATAATTTCCAGCAGGCCTGGTGATCTGGAGCACCCCAAAAACGAAAAGGCTTCCCTATTTCATGCGCATGATCAATTAAAGCTTTTAACCGAGCTTTGTCTGTTTCCGGAATTTCGCCAACACCTTTCCATTTTGAATATTTAGCAAAATTATCGCTGATCATCGTGATTTTTTTTAAATCTGCTGAATGATAATTTACATCTGGCACACCGTCAAAACCTACCACATTGAAAGAATGAAACGTAGAATCTGGCGGGCGGTTACCACTGATGACAATGGTGATTTTTTTATTTCCTTTGGATAAATATCGTTTAAAAGGTTTTAAAGCCTTTTCTAACACAGGGTAAGTTATTGCCCAGCTATCTTTGAAATCAATCATCAGCTGAAAACTATAAAGTTCTTTTGTTTGATACAATTCAGCAATTGGTTTTAGGTAAAGCTTTTCCAGCGTATTTCCAGCCTTAATTTCCTTTTTGCTGTGTGCTAAGATTAAAGAATCGCCCACCACAAAAACATCTGCCTCGATAGAAAATGCTTTATTTGCTACCGCATCGTAAAATGGCTTTGAATGAGTGTAATCGTTGTGCGAATGGATTTTAACTTGCGCAGTTGAATCGAAAGTTAAAATCAGCAAACAAAAAAATACTATAATTTGCTTCGCCATTATTTCATCATTGCATTTTCATAAGGTACACGGGTAATAATTGAGCGGCCGAGTGTAATTTCATCCGTATATTCCAATTCTCCACCAAAAGCGATTCCTCTTGCAATGGTAGTAATTGGAATGTTGAATTCTTTTAATCTTTTATACAGGTAAAACAATGTGGTATCACCTTCCATATTTGGGCTCAAAGCTAAAATCACTTCCTTTATCTCACCGGTAGAAACCCGCTGAACTAACCCATCGATGTATAAATCTGTAGGACCTATTCCATCCATGGGCGAAATTAATCCACCGAGCACATGGTATACACCGAAATACTGACCTGTATTTTCAATTGCCATTACGTCGCGGGTATCTTCCACCACGCAAATCGTTTCCTTATCCCGCTTATGCGAGGTGCAGATTTCACAAATGGTATGATCAGAAATATTATAGCAAATACTGCAATTCTTAATTTGCTGTTTTAGCTTAATCAAAGTATTTCCAAACTGGTTAACTTCCTCCTGTTCTTTATTTAACAGATGTAAAACTAGTCTTAACGCTGTCTTTTGCCCTACACCTGGTAATTTCGAAAATTCGTTTACCGCATCTTCCAGCAGTTTGGATGAAAAATTCATGATGCAAAAATATGAAATAGTTGTTTGGTTTTTTAGTGCTTTGGTTTTTTAGTTATTTTGTATCTGAACCAAAAAACTAACAATTTAACCAGCCAAACAACTAATATTAATTTCTTACATTTATCAGCTTAAAACCAAATTATGTCACCAACTATACTATTATGCTTTTTAATCGGCTACTTTTTATTGCTGATTATTATTTCATTTGTCACTTCTAAAGATTCATCTGATAATAACTCATTTTTTGTTGCCAATAGAAATTCAAAATGGTACTTGGTAGCCTTTGGAATGATTGGCACAGCGCTTTCTGGCGTTACATTTATTTCAGTTCCGGGAGAAGTTGGTGCCCCGGCAGGTAATCAGTTTCAGTATTTTCAATTTGTTTTGGGGAATGCGGTTGGCTTCATTATTATCTGTACCGTATTGCTTCCGCTTTATTACCGAATGAGATTAACATCCATTTACAGCTACATAGAACAACGTTTAGGCTATTATAGCTACAAAACTGCGGCATCGATATTTTTGCTGAGCAGAACCCTGGGTTCAGCCACCAGACTTTATTTAGTAGTTATTGTTCTGCAACGTTTCATATTTGATAATTATGGTGTTCCATTCTGGTTAACCGTATTAATTTCGCTTGCATTAATTTGGTCGTACACTTTTAAGGGCGGTTTAAAAACCATTATCATTACCGATACACTGCAAACATTCTTTTTAGTGCTTTCGGTTTTCCTGACAATTTATTTTATCTGCAACAGCCTAAACTTTAGTATTCCTCAGGCTTTTGAAACCATTAAAGACAGTAGTTATTCTAAAATATTTTTCTGGGATGATTTCTTAACCAATAAATGGTATTTCAGTAAACAATTTATTGGTGGTATTTTCGTAACCATTGCAATGACGGGTTTAGACCAGGATTTGATGCAGAAAAACTTGAGTATGAGCACAATTAAAGAGGCACAGAAAAACATGTTCACTTTTACCGGTGTGTTTGTAGTGCTGAATGTATTTTTCCTGAGCGTTGGTGCTTTATTGTATATTTTCGCTGCAAAAAATGGAATCGATATCCCTTTAGATCACATCACCGGAAAGCCAAGAACCGATTTACTCTTCCCAGAAATTGCTTTGAACAACCTCGGTGCAGTGCCCGCAATTATATTTATGTTAGGCTTAACGGCTGCTACCTTTGCTACTACAGACTCGGCCCTGACGGCATTAACAACATCTTTTTGTGTCGACTTCTTAGGCATGGATAAGAAAGAAAATATTAATGCGGAAAATGCCGTTAAAAAAACGCCATACCGTTCACATTGCATTTTCTATTCTGATGTTTTTGGTAATTATTGTAATAAATGCCCTGAACAGTTCATCAGTTGTGAGTTTGATTTTTACTATCGCCTCATACACTTATGGACCACTTTTAGGCCTTTATAGTTTTGGTTTATTTGTAAAAAACAGAGGTTTACGCGATAAATTAGTTCCAATTATTTGCATTTTATCGCCTTTTTTATGTTACTTGCTTTCAAGCTATTCCAAAGAAATATTGGGTGGATATGTTTTTAGTGTCGAACTGATTTTGATTAACGGTTTGATCACCTTTATCGGTTTGCTCTTCATCAGCAAAAAAACTGATGCGCAAACCAAATTTTAATATAAGAATACAGTATATATGACGAGTGAAGAAAAAATTAGAAGTGCTTTTGAAAACAAAGATTGGCAGGAAATTAAAGTAACCGATTCCTGGCAGATTTTTAAAATAATGGCCGAGTTTGTAGATGGCTTTGAGAAACTGGCTAAAATTGGTCCATGCGTTACCATTTACGGATCTGCCCGTACTGCAGAAACAAATAGATACTATCAATTAGCAGAACAATGCGGTAAGTTATTAACTGACCGTGGTTATGGTGTAATTACCGGTGGTGGTCCTGGTATTATGGAGGCTGGAAATAAAGGTGCTTACAGCAATGGCGGTAAATCAGTTGGTTTAAATATCGAATTACCGTTTGAGCAATTTCATAACAAATATATCGATCACAATAAATTGCTGGAGTTTGACTACTTCTTTGTTCGCAAGGTAATGTTCATGAAATATAGTCAGGGTTTTGTGGTACTTCCAGGTGGTTTCGGAACCATGGATGAGCTTTTTGAGGCTTTGACATTAATTCAAACAGGTAAAATTGCCCGTTTCCCAATTGTGCTTTTAGGCAAGGATTACTGGAGTGGCCTGATCGAGTGGATTAAGGGAACCATGCTACAAAAAGAGCATAACATACACGAGGAGGATTTAAATTTATTCAGACTGGTAGATACTGCTGAAGAAGCTGCAGAGCATATCTTTAGGTTCTACGATAAATATGTATTGAAGCCTAACTTCTAAAGCTTTAGTGTCTGGGTTTAATTTTAAATTAATAATATTAATAGGTGTTTGTTTCCACAAGCACCTATTTTTTTTATGACAAATCTCCGTTGTAACAAGTTAATAAATCTGCTATCTAAACTAAAACGCAACTCAAATGGCAAAGTACATTAATTGGAAAAGCAATTGGTTTAACTCGAATTTTGAACTGTTTGTTGATGGTATACAGAAGGGTGCAATTAAATTTAATAGCTGGACAAGCAATGCGGAAACCGTATTTGAAGATCAGCATTATTTATTTACCAATGTTGGTTTTTGGCAATCGAAAACAAATGTGATTGATAGAAAAACGAATGAACTGATCGCCATTATTACTTATGATAGCTGGAAATCGAAAGCCATCATCAGCATGAAATCGGGCGAACAATATGAATGGAAACCAACAAGTTTTTGGAAATCAGAATGGATTGTTTCCAACTTTAAGGATGCAAATGTGTTATATAGAACAAATGGCAAATCGGGAACGATCTCGTCAGACTCGGATAACAAATTGCTGATTATTGCTGGATTGTTTATCAAACAGATTTATAACAAAAAAGCAGCTGCAGTGATTGCATGTTTTATGCCCATCATGGTTGCAACAATTACCAGGAATTAAACAAATTACAATTTACCCTGTGGTATGGAAAAAATATTAAATTGGAGAAAAGGGTTATTTGATAGTAATTATCAGGTATTTGAGCAGGCGTATTTAAAATTTTCGTTGAATTTTAGTCCATTGAAAAATACTGCAATTGCCACTACCCAAAAAGGAATTTATTTATTACGAAGCGACGGTTATAGCAATCCGGAAACCAAACTTTTTAACAGTAATCATGAAGTTCTGGCCACCATCCGGTATGATTGGATGGCGTTTAAAGCAAAAATCATTCTAGCAAGCGGAGAAAATTTAGATTGGAGTTTCCAAAACAGCTGGTTAAGCAGGTGGACATTGAACAACCATTTAGACAAACAAATTATTTACAATTCCTCATCAAGCAGTGGATTAATTCACAGCAATGCAGATGATGAACTATTGATTTTTACTGGTTTATTTATTCGTGAATATTATACCAGAATTATTTACGGAATGGTTTTATTTGTACTCTTCTTATCGTTTGTAAGAAACATTTTTTGAACTATTTTAGGAGTTCGTTAATCTTTTCCAACGGTCTGGCTACAACAGCCTGGTTTCCTGAAACTACAATTGGCCTTTCTATTAGTATTGAGTGCTGAACCATAGCTTCCAACCAGGCCTCATCACTTAAAGATTTGTTCTTGTACTTTTCCAGGTAAATTTTTTCTGTTTTACGAATAAGTTCAATGGGTTTAACGCCTAACTTTTCAATCAGCCCCTTTAACTGCAATAAATCTGGGGGAGTTTCCAAATAATAAATTACTTCAAACGCCTTTCTACTAGTTTCAAGAGCCTCTAAAGCCTGGCGACTTTTCGTACATCGGTTATTGTGATAGATCTGAATCATAAAATGAGTTAAAGGCCACTTACACCGCCACTTACCACCAGCTTCATTGCATCTGCTGCACTCATATTTAAGTCTTTCACCTTATCACGTTTTACAATGCATAGCTGACCTGCAAATGAGTAAGATAATGGAAAATAAACTGCCACATCATCTGGCAGCTCCAGTTTATGTAAATCATTTTGAGTAAGAAAACCGATCTTTTTCAAACCGCCTTCAACCTCTACCAACACAGGATGATTAAATTTCTTTTCATCGCCTACAAAAGCTTCAGTTAAATCTTTAATAGATGAGTAAATGAAATTAAGCAAAGGTAATCGGTGCATTATCCGCTGAAACCAGTTGTACATGGGTTCGGTAACCAGGTTGGTTACAAAAATTCCTGCCGCTAAAATGATCGTAAGTACCGTGAGCAAACCTAAACCCGGAATGTTTCTGCTTTCTCCTGTTTTCGGGTTTACGCCTAAAATATTATTTATGTTCAACCAGCTATCTACAGTAGTAACTGCCCAAACAACAATGAAAATACTCACTGCAATGGGTACAACAATTAATAAACCTTTAATCAGATAGTTTAAAATAGCTTTCCCGACTTTATTCATGCTGCAAACTTAGCTAAAATTCGGCAAATCGGTTGATTGTTAAATTGCGTAATCGTTCAAAATATCGATTTAAAAGCATCTTAAAAATTTCAGCGATATCACAACTGATTACTGTGTTATTCATAGAAATAAACCCGCTTTACCCGCTGAGAGATATTGGTAAGTATTTCGTATGGAATGGTGCCAACGCCCTCGGCGAGTTGCATGATGGTATGATCCTGATTAAATACAATTGCCTCATCACCAGGCTTTACATCAATGCCGGTAATATCAAGCATAGTCATATCCATACAGATGGAACCAATTGTAGGCACGAGCTGACCATTGATCAACATTTTCCCGACACCATTTCCAAATGCCCGGTTATAGCCATCCGCATAACCAATTTTTACGGTTGCGATTTTCCCGCCGTAAGGCATTACACCTCTCCTGCTATATCCTACTGTTTCACCTGCTTTTAAATTCTTTACTTGCGTCACGGTAGTTTTGAGTGTCATTACGGTTTGTAGTCCGCGGTTGTTAGTTAATGCGGCATCAAAGCCGTACAAACCTATGCCCAAACGCACCATATCCATTTGGTTGTTAGGCCAGCGACTTATGCCCGAAGTGTTCGCAATATGTAGTAATGGCTTGTAGCCCAGAGCAGCAATTAACTGACTGGCGATAAGACAAAATTTTTCAATCTGTTGTTGAGTAAATCCATCGTGTTCAGCTTCTCCACTGGCAACAAGATGCGAAAAGATGCTTTTTACATTTAACCGCTGAGAACCGCTCAATAACAATAATAGTTTCTCTATTTCATCAGAATCAAAGCCGAGCCTGTGCATACCACTATCAATCTTGATATGAATCGGGTAATCGAATTCGTAATCTGACAATGAATTTAAAAAACTATCTAAAATTTCCAGGCTGTAAATTTCGGGTTCTAAACGATATTTGATAAGGGCTTCGAAAGCAGATTCTTCAGGGCTCATGACCATAATGGGCAATGTAATCCCTGCTTTCCGCAAAGCGATACCTTCATCTGCGTAGGCAACTGCCAAATAATCAACTTTATGGAATTGCAATAGATTTGCAATTTCGAAGCTACCACTACCGTAAGAAAACGCTTTTACCATAGCCATAATTTTAACACCCGGCTTTATTTTCGAGCGATAAAACTGCAAATTACCTACCATCGCATTCAAATCGATCTCCAAGACAGTATCGTGAATTTTCTGGGTGAGCAGCTTACTTATCCTTCCAAAATCGAAACGCCGGGCACCTTTAACCAATACCGTTTCATGGCTAAATTGCAACCCTGGAAAAGCATCTACAAAAGCGTTTGTATCATCAAAAAATTGCGTTTCAAACTTGAAAAGTTCGGCATATTTAGAAATATGCGGTCCAATACCAATTAACCTGGAAACTTTTTTCTGGGCCAATAAATCCGCAATTTCAGTATATAAATCCAGGTCATCCCGGCCGGTTTCAAATAACTCAGAAAGAATAACCGTTTTCTTTGGATGCTGATTTTGCTGATTTAAAAAGTCCAGCGCTATCGCCAGTGAGGAAATATCTGCGCTATAGGAATCGTCGATAATAGAACATTGGTTAATACCATTCTTCAGTTCCAACCGCATACTTACGTGACTCAGTTTTTCTAAACGTTGGTCAGCCTGTTCAGGCGAATATCCCAAAGCAAGCAAAGTTGCCCAGCATATCATACCATTTTCTATGGATGCTTTATCTTTAAAAGGCAGCATGCATTCTATCTCTCGGTCTTGGTAGATGGCTTGCAGATAACAATTTCCCTCAATTGGTTCAATAGCTATAATCCTCAAATCTGCAGCTTGAGAACTGCTCCAGCTAAAATGTTTTTTGCCTGGCAAATCTTTTAAACTGATGTCTGACACATATTCAGGAGAATAAATCAATAGATCAGCAGCTTTGAATAATTTAAGTTTTTCTATTAATTTTTCTTTTTTAGAATTGAAACCCTCAGCATGTGCTTCGCGAATATTGGTCAAAATCCCAATTTGAGGTCTGATTATACTCGCCAATGTTTCCATTTCATCAACGGCAGAAATTCCAGCTTCGAAAATACCAAGGTCATGATCTGCATCAATCTGCCATACAGAAAGCGGCACACCAATTTGTGAATTGAAACTTTTGGGACTTCGAACAATATTATAATCTGCAGCCAGAAGCTGATACAACCATTCCTTCACAATCGTTTTCCCATTGCTTCCCGTAATGCCGATGGTTTTTAAATTAAAATGGTTTCTATGAGCAGTGGCCAGTTTTTGTAATGCCTCCAAAACATCATTTACAATTATGAAATTGCAATCTGGATATTCGCTGAGATATTTTTCTTCGGTAGTGTGTACGT